>DGFF01000081.1:560-6654 GCA_002391545.1 Candidatus Fermentithermobacillaceae bacterium UBA3907
CATAAGTTTGACCGATTTGAGAGAATGTTGGCGTGGTTTGATTATTACGACGCGAATCATTAGGTGGTGGGCCATACAGGACTCGAACCTGTAACCCCCCGATTAAGAGTCGGATGCTCTACCATTGAGCTAATGGCCCTTAGAATGTTGGTGGCGGCGACTGGATTCGAACCAGTGACCGTACGGGTATGAACCGTATGCTCTAGCCAACTGAGCTACGCCGCCAACCATGGCAAGGCTAATTATATGCAAAGGCGAGAAGGACGTCAACAGTTTGCCCTTGATTTGCAGGTAGTATCATAAGGCCCTGTCTGGCGGACATAATCTTCTTCTGTTAGTTCGTATTCGACCGATGATTGTGGACGGCCTAGTTGATCTTTCCACGAATTGTGATTAATCGAGACCTTTCGGAAGCCGATCTTTTCGTACACGTGCTGAGCGCGTGTGTTTTCTAGGTTAGTATCCAAAGTGATTTTTTCGTATCTTTGCTCGTACAGTAAAACTTCAATTAACATGCAGAGGAACCGAGTACCGTATCCTCTTTCTTGCATAGTGCTGTCGCAAATCTTGATGCCGATCTCTGCAATTTTGTTTCCTTTGTTGCGATAACTCATCTCTCCTATAGGCTTGTCATCTACCTCTATGATCAATCGGCGGCGCGTGTCATCAGAGTCAGTCGAAAGACTCGATGCAATTTCCTCATCGCTTACGTCTAGCCCATGTGGGAATCCTGCATGGGCCATGATGGTGCCATCTCGCCACCAGTTGCCCAATATCCGGGCATCCCCTTGAGTGGCATGGCGAATGACCAGATTGTCTTTTTGGATAAACATTTGACTCTCTCCCTAGGCTTTCATCAACCAGAATGGATGGAAGACTCTGCATCGAATACATGCTGCGTAAAGGTTGTCGTTGTCTGAAATATCGTACAGTGTCTCAGTGTTTCTGTCTACAGTTGGGCTCAAGGTATTTGAGCCGAGCGGGTATTTGATGTTTCTTCGAAAGCTCTTCTCCAATTCTGTGATAGGCTAGAATCGGATTTCTACTGAACGCAGGGGAAAAATGGGAGCACAGGGTTACTCATACGATTCTTCGAGGAAAGGTCTGGGGGCTGATCATAAATGAAAAATGTTGCGGCAATTTTCTTGGCAATAGTGATGTGTATAGGGGTGAGCGGTTGCGTTTCTCCGGCTGGCTCCGATGATGGGTCTTTGGTCGGGGAAGATATGATTGGGGCTGTGGCAATAATAAGGGCCGACTTCGAAGACATTTCATGGGGCGTAGTTAGCATAGATCCTAAGGATTACGGCATTACCGATGACCAGCTTAGGTGCGTATCTATGCCTGATTTCTCAGAGTATATTCTTGGCGAGCTTATTGCCTACTATCTTTACACTGACGGCGCCGGCTCAGAGGGTTCCGCAGAGGTACTTTATGAACGATTTATGGAAGCGCCAAATACAGTCTTAACCTATATGGCGCTAATTGGGGATCAAAAGGCAAGAGGTGGTTCAAGCGGAAATGATACGGCCGTAGATGAACTTTGCCGTGCAATTGCCTCAGCGGATGTTGCGTGGCATGATGTGACAGACGAATTCAGCGAAATCTTAGCGAAGTACCAATCCATTTATCCCGATGGTAGGATTGCTGGTATTCTGTCACGACTTGAGAAGGAACGTGAAGCAGCCATCGAAAGAAATCGATAGTTGATACCGTAGATTAAAAAAAGAAGGCTACAGATTATTGACGTAGCCTTTTCTTTCTAATCTAGGGCTGAAGCAGAAACCCCCGTCCCTTTTGCTTTTCTTTTGCTCTTTTGGTTCAGTCAGCGACTTGAAATAGTATGGTTAGGTTCCCTCCTGAATCTAATATGAATTCGTAGTAGAAGTCTTTGTAGTCCGGATGGGCCTCGATAAATGTTGTGTCTAGGAGATATATGTCATATCTCCCATAGGTAGTGTAGTCAGGAGGAGCGAGCGGGACTATATTTGGTATCCAATCTGCTGTCAAGGTTTTTGTTTCGTTAAGGTCTTCGAATCTATAGCCTGATGGGCTTTGATCGTCTGCTATTCGCTCTGAAAGAGTTACTTCAACGGATATGGGACCAGAGTCTTCTATAGTTACATTTTCGATTTTACCAAATAGCCTTGTGCCGCCTCTTTCAACGTAAATGTTGGCGTTTGACATTAAGTCTATTACTGTGAAATAGCCGTCGGTCCACTCAAATGTGTCTTTGATTTTTTCCATGATCGCGTCGTCTGCATAGTCACGGTGCACAATTAACGCGGCCTGGCGTTGGTATTCATCGGCAAAACGTGCGATGTTGTAATCATCGATGCTACCGTTTTCTACGATGACTTCTGTATTGTAAGGTATCATCTTGATTTGTCCTATGTTGATTTCATCTACCCATATATCCCACGCCACAGGATGGTCTTGGGCACGTTTCAGGTCCCAATCCTCTGGTACCTCAAGTTTGAAGAAGGCTGTTCCCAAAACTTTGAAACCCTCATTTTTTGCTACAGGTTGTGTGTCTCCGAGTAAGGCGATACTCTTACACACCAGGTCAAGTTGCTCTTCGAGTGATAAGTATTCTTTCGCAAGTTCGCTATTGTCAGGGGGATACTGTACATCAGAAGCAAATGTTGCATAGTAGGTATAACCATTTCCCTGCAGCAACATCTTTGCGGGAGCGGGTGATTGTGCAATATCTTCCTCATCTATAAGTTCTCCGATCTGTCTTTGTATTGTTAGGAGGCGGCCTCCTTCATGCTCCCATTCGTCATACACTTTTTTGCAGTATATGACTACGCTATCTTCGTGTTCTTCTACGACATACCGTTCTTCCCATTCGGACGGAAACTCTAAGGAGAATCCCAATTCTGAGTTTTCATATGATATAGGCTTCTTGGGATTTACTGCGAGCACAATAATGACCGAGACTACAACTAGAAGACTTATGATCATTAGCCATGATGAAGGTTTTCGATAGCCGGCAACGTTCTTTATACGGCTTTTGGTGTTGTTTTCGCCGAAGGCCAAAGGAGATGCGAACCTCTGATTTATGGACATGTTTAGCAAGCATGTAGAGTAATCAGCCCTAATATCTTTTCCCCAACGGCTTAATACCATTTCATCGCATGACATTTCCATGTCCTTTGTCATAAGAGAAAAAGAAAGCCACACGATAGGGTTGAACCAGTGAATGGCGAGAGCCAGGAAGTAAAGGGCTTTTACTATATGGTCCATCCGCTTAATGTGATATTCTTCGTGCTTAAGGACATATTCTCTCTCTTCTCCTTGCACTGTCACAGGGATGTATATCTTTGGGGAGAGGATGCCCAATACGAAAGGCGATGAGATGGTATCGACTTCGTATATGTTTCCTTCTACCAAAGTGGCGAATGTGAGGTTTCGTTTTAGCCTAAAGTAAGAGTATATGCCATACCCCAAAACTGCCGTTGCCCCAACTAACCACACTCGAGAGAGCGCATGCCAAATGGTGGCGCTAGACGACTCAGGAGGAGACCAAGGCTCTGATGGGGCTTCATATTCTACAGCATTCCCTGGTTCAGGTGCTACAGGTTCTACAATTTGGATTGCGTCTTGAACGGGTATGTTAGAAGGATCTGCAGATTGGATAACTGCTGAATGGATTTTATCGGTTACCTGCGGCACTGGTACTATGCTCAGGTTGCTTTCTATAGATAAGGGGCATATTAACCGAAACAAGACTACTAACCAAAGGACGTAAGAGAAAACCTTTGGGGCTTTTCTAAGGAGAGGGCGTACTAGCATGACAAAAAGGGCCACTAACGTGCCTACTGCAGTCATGCTCAGCACCTTCAAAAATACGCTGGTCATTTCGATGCCTCCTCAATCATTTTCTTGATCTCGCGAATTTCCTCTTCCGTTAGGGTCTGAGCGTCTAGAAAAGCAGCCACAAAAGCAGGAATCGAATTGTCAAAAGCCTTCTCCAGTAGAGCCTCGATTTCGTATTGTTGAACTTCCTCGCGTTTCACCAGCGCTCTCACAGTTGCGTCCTTGTTTTCCAAAACGCCTCGATCTGATAGTTTCCTTATCATCGTATACGTAGTAGATTTTTTCCACCCAAGTTTTTCATTACAGATCTTACATAGCTCGGTTGAGTTAATGGGTTCATGATTCCAGACGATGTCCATGAACTTATGTTCCGCGTCGAACAATTTGTACTTCTCCTCACCCATATTAATACCTCCCTGGTCTATTACGATAAACCAACCGAGACAAGTCTATTACGATAGACCCCATTTGTCAAGCAGGAATCGAGATATTTTGCGAGATATTTCTGTGAGTTAATAAATGAATCTGAGAGCGCAGGTAGTAGGCTTAAATACGACTATTGGCAAAGGAGCCGGAATTACAGTTCGTCAGCCAACATCACTCTATTACCTCCCCTTCTTTTAGAGAGGTACATGGCCTTGTCGGCCATCCGAATTACATCGTATGGTGTATCTCCATGTGCGGGCCACGAAGCTACGCCTAGGCTGAGATTTAAAGCGATTTCCACCTCATCTGAGCATACAGGTTGACTCTGTGCAGCTGACAGGATTCTCTCACCAACTAGGAATCCACCTCGAGCGTCTGTTCCAGGGCACAGGATTATGAATTCATCACCGCCATACCGTGCTAAAATATCTTCGCCCCGTATGTTTTTCCTCATCACCTCGGACAGATGGCGGAGCAGACAATTGCCTATCTCGTGACCATATACATCATTTATATGCTTTAGGTTATCCACGTCTATAAATAAAATCGCACATGGCTCTTTTTTGGCTGCTAATCTGGGAAATTCTGTTTCTATCCACATTCTAACGTATCTTACGTTGTAAACGCCGGTGAGGGGGTCTGTCAGACTTTCCCGAGTTCTTTCAATCAACTCCTTTTGGAATTCGTTTTGGCGCCGAAGCACCATAACCCCGATGAATACTATAAGGAATGCGAGATTGCCCATATAAGAACAAAGCACCATGGCAATTACGGTTAAAAATGTCCGGACTCCCATTACCCATTTGCGATCTGTGAAAAACGTTTTTGCGAAGGATTGGGTAAAAGAGGTTGGGTTTTCGAACAGATTTGCCCCAGTAAGGAACAGATTGTTGACTACATCGTAACTTAATATCATAAGAATTATTGTAACCACATCTTTATCGGTAGCAGGAATTCCTGGTCTCCAGCCCATACGCATTCCTACAGCCATGGCCGCATAGAGACTCAACGTGAACTGCCCTGCATTGAAAAGGCAGTTGGTTAGCCCGTGATTTCTGGTCCAAAAGTGAAGCAGCATAGAAGGGACAATCACTATGATGGCACAGGCGATACCGTGGCGAAATAGCGCAGCCATGAGCAAGGGGAAACCGGGATTGATTTGTACCCCTGACGGTAGCGACACCGGCAAATGATATGAGATAAGTCCAAGGACTGCTAGCAGCGCTGTAGTGCCCATGTCGGGTAGACTGTTGGAAATTAGCATCTTAATGCAAAGAGTAAGTCCAATTGCGGCAACTGAAAGAAAGTATATTCCCTGGTAAAGGGCTTTACGCCCACTGAGGTTTGTTGTGATCAAGCGATTTGCATATCGGTGTTCGCTTTGTTCTCGGCGCTTATGGGCGCTTGCGTTCTCTTTACTACTATAGCGGGACGGGATCGGTTGAGGGGATGAGTTGGGTGATCGGTTCAAGGGTTATAACACTCCTATTCCTATGCCGCTGCACGTCAATGCCAATTTTGATCTGGCGATCATGAACACCAAAAACACAGGTGAAATTTAGTGAGCGCATGTTAAAAAAATGTTATCACAGTTTGCCCATGGAAGTCTAGACCTACATATTCATCCCATACGTATGTAGATGTTTTTCTCGAAAGCAGGGTTTTCTTCAGGAAAATCTGTTCGGAAATGGGATCCCCTCGATTCTTGCCTGGCATAGGCAGAAAAGGCCACAGCAGCTGCCGTACACCAGAGGCCGAGGTTTTCTGCGCACAGAAGCACCTCCCTTGGAGAGCAGGCTACTTGCCTATTGACGAGCTCGGCTAGCATGTCCAGATCGGATATACC
>DGFF01000098.1 GCA_002391545.1 Candidatus Fermentithermobacillaceae bacterium UBA3907
AGATGTGTATAAGAGACAGGTAACTAGCGGCAATCAGAGCGACAATGTTTGGAACAGAAAAATTATCGATGAGTTTCATGTGAGCTTTCTTGAAACTTGGGACGTTTCTTACGTCGCTGACTCTGCGTTAATCACTGAAGAGAATGTCAGGCTAATGGATGCTAAGAAAGTCCGCTTTATTTCACGCCTTCCTGGTCGTTTTAACTTAGAACAGGAACTGATCGAACGAGCCTGGAAGGAAGGAAAGTGGCGCTCTTGTGGCCCAATGGTCAAAGGGAAAAAGGCAGCCACCTATTGGACACAGCCTTTCCAGGTCGAATTCGTGGACAAAATCTACCGCTTCATTGTGGTACGCTCCTCCAGTTTGGATAAGACGAAAGAAAGGACTCTGCAGCGCCAGCTGGATAGGGAAAAAGAAACGCTTGAGAAACTCATTAAGACCCTGTCTAAAGAGGAGTTCCAGTGCAAGCCGGATGCCGAAGCTAGGCTTAAGGCCATCCTAAAGGATCATGACATGCTGCATGCCCTAAGCGGACAAGTCGTCGAGAACGTATCTGTAAAGCGAAAGCCTGGCAGACCCCGAAAGAATCACCCTGAACCACTCCTGGAGACGATTACCTATGGCATCGAATGGACCATCCATCCTCCTACAGAGCAAAAACTAGAGGACTGGCGTCAGCGTAAGACTGCCTTTGTCTTAATCACCTCTGTTTCGGAGGCTCTGTATGACGATTATGATGTGCTGAAGGAGTACAAGAAGCAAATCAACGTAGAGGTTCGTTTTCGTTTCCTAAAGGACCCCATGTTTGTCAATGCCATCTATCTCAAGACACCAAGGCGGGTTGAGGCTTTAGGTTATGTGATTTTGCTTGCCGTGATGATTGCTTCCTTATTGGAGCTACGGATTAGAAATGCTTTAGACAGAGAGAAAAGCACGATTTCAGCCGGTAGTCGCAAGAACGTCCAGCGGCCAACCGCCCGGCTTCTTTTAAACATGTTAAACAGCATCTTAGTCGTCTACCTAAATTACAATGGTCATACCGAACGTCATTTTCCCCACGACATCAATCCAGAGGTTCTTCGCGTGCTAGAACTGGCAGGTTATGACCGGAGAATCTACACGGAGAATCCATACAAAAAACTCCTATGATTTTTTATTTAGGGGTGCGAAATGTGAGGCAGATCACGAATCAGAATATAAAGCGGATGAAAGGTGAGTGCATATGCGACGAAGACTAGCAGCCATTTTTCTGTCATGCCTACTTCTCCTTCTAGTATTCCATACAAGTGTTTTTGCTGCACAAATGCCCAAAGCCTACGATGATGTGCGTGGAAAAGACCTTTCTGGTCTCGACTTCAGAAACGAACTGGATTTGTTATACACCCTTACTTTTGATACATATACGATCTGGCCTAGTTCCAATCGTCTGCCACGTGGATTTGATCCCCAAGCGTTGATGGAACAAGGTAAAATTCCAGGTCTAGGCATTGATGAACTCCATGCCATGGGTTTTACGGGGGCTGGGGTTGCAGTGGCTTATGTGGATCAAACACTACTGTTGGATCATACCGCCTATGACAATGTGAGACTTTATGTAGAGGAGATAGAAGCGTCTCAACCTTCGATGCATGGTCCTGCTGTACTTGACCTCTTAGCAGGAAAAGAAGTGGGTATAGTTCCCGAAGCCCAGGTTTACTTCTTTTCGAACAGTGGGGCTGAGGGAAACAATCTCTATGAGGCCCAGGCTTTTGATCGCATTGTAGAGCTTAATAAAACTTTGCCAGAGCACAAAAAAATCCGCGTTGTTGGGATGTCCCACGTCGCCGATGATAGTGTGAACAAAGAATATGCTGAACTGCTCCGGCAGGCTCAAAAGAGAGCTAGGGAGAGCGGTATCATTGTCATTGACGTGTCCTGCGGCATGACCACCGCAGGGGTGCGGGGCATGGAGGATCGGGACGATCACTTAAACTACCAGATCAGCCACTGGTTTCAAAAGGGCGGAGCTAGTGCTCGAGGTCGCCTCATTGTACCCGCTGATAATCGCACAACAGCGGTTGGGTATCTCTATGATCCAAACCACCGAGTCTATTGGGGAGAAGGAGGATTCAGCTGGGGCGTTCCTTATATCACGGGTGTTATCGCCATGGGGCTGCAGATTGATCCTGATCTAACAGAAGAAGAAGCCTTCCGCTACCTTAGAGAGAGTGCCCATAACCATCTTGGGGGATACTTTATTAATCCCAAGGGGTTTTTGGAACTTGTTGCCGAAAACTGCCAAAATCCTCGGGACCTCAAGGAAGATAGAAACTTTAGATTCTTCTTGTACCACAAGCATGGTGTTTCTCCGGAGGATCTCCGAGCTATCAAGGATTACTTGGATTGCTTTGATGATGGTGTTGAAAACATCTTAATCGATGTCTCACCATACTCAAGTGCTCTAGACATCTATGAGTACTTACGGGAAGAGGCTTCGAAGAAAAGGGGTTATCTGAAGGGCATTCAAATCTTTGGTTCCTCCGAACTAGTCCCTGCTTTCGATGTTGAATTCAAGATCCAGATGCAAAGTGGCATCGATGAAGGCGGATCCTTCAAGTCGGACTTTTTCTATTCGAATTTTGAAAATAAGAGTAGGGATCTGAAAGGATTTAGTATCTATAAAGCCTTCGCGGACGATTTGGAGATAGACTTTGTCGCCCAGTGGCCTGTAGCACGTTTACCCTTAAAGCAGGGAGAGTTTGCACCGTACTTCAAACGTCTCCAAGAGTATGTAGCACTCATTGAGGACAAGAAGTTTGGGGATTTTGTGAACTTCTCCAATCCCATCTTTCCCTCCGCAAATCACATCGATGACTTTGGTTACTTTATGAAAGAGCGTTTAGACAAGGAGTTTGGAATTTTAGAGGCCAAGGAGTATAAGCTTTATGGGAATCTCCAAGGCGCGTATCCAGTGAAAACAGACGTTTTAGGCGACTTTACAAGGGAAAACATCGCTTCGGAGAATCGCGGAGGGATCAAAGAATTCATTATCAACACCCACGGACAGTGGAATAACATAGATCAGTGCGTTTTTGAGAAGAAGAACAAAAATTCCGAGAAACGCATATCCTTCCTTAACGTAGATACTATCAACCAGGTGCTTGCCGAAAACTACTATGACCTTAATCTCTGGACATGTCTGAATGGATACAATCTAAATGGAGCAAACCTTGTCCATGAAGCCATGGCCAGAGGTTTGTGCATGAGTGCCATGGCCGCCTCGTCCATAATCTCAAACAATGGCGTTAACAACAAGGCTTCACTGCAGGGAATGAAGCAAAACAACTTCTATTACTTCTACCTCAACTACTTTTACCATCGAGCGCTCGGTCGCTCGCGAAGTGATGCCTTTCACTTGAGTAGGAGGGCCTATGCCAGTGAAATCTTAAAGAACACAACCATGCTCCTTGACGGGAACTATCAGTTCAATATGCATAATGTCCTTTCCTACCACTACTTCGGGGTCTTAGAGTATTGGGAGTCTCCAGGAAAAGAAAACTTTCACCCAAAAACCATCGGAGCCCAGGGCGGAGCTTCTTCAAGCGCTGTGCTAACCATGGGGCAAGATGGCGGAATAGCCTATTCAGTCCGTTACTCTGATAATGGATTTCGAATAAAGTCGTTTACGGCGGAGAAAAGCGGACAAAGACTAAAGCTCATCATAGAGTACGAGAGTCCTAGACGGTGTGACTACAGTCTCTTCAATCCACCCGATGGAGATGTACTGATGATCAGGCGACTGGATGGGATCAAAAAGGGGCAACACAAGACTACACTTCAGCTCACCAAGGCACAGGTTCAAAAACTCTTATCGTTAGAAGAGATTACCATCCGCTTTGGTTTTGACGACCAAAGCACTTTTCTTTTCTTTGATCCCAGGCAGCTCCGCTCTCTTTGGGACGATTAAACTGATCGTTCTGGTCATGTAGATGGTCTTCATTGTTCTAAGGGACTCCTGGTACTCGAATTTTTGGCACACAGAGTACTAAAGTTGAAGCAGCCGTGAAGACAGAACAAGTCAATAGAGCGAGGAAGTGGGCCCTTAGGCTTCCACTTCCTCGGAAATTCGCAGAAGATGCTCTTAGGTTAGAGATGGTTCGCCTTAAAGTACCTGCAAATGATGTGTCTTATCCTCGTCGGGCCCGATCCATGGCGGCTAGATCGATTTTCTTCATACCTAGGAAGGCTTGGATCATCCGGCTTCTTTCCTCTGGGGAGCTCTTTTGTAGTAGGTCATCAAAACCCTCGGGTACGACCTGCCACGACACTCCATACTTGTCCTTCAGCCAGCCACATTGCTCGGCCTCTGGAACTGCCGAGAGTTTGTGCCAAAAGTAATCAATCTCTTCCTGTGATGAGCAGTTTACGATAAAGGAAAAAGCTTCATTGAAGGAAAACTCCCCGCCTGTACCGTTATCCAGGGCTACAAAATCCATACCCGCCAGGCTGAACTGGGCAAAGTTAACCTTAGCTTGATCCACGTGGCCTTCTCCTGGACCATACTTACTAATAAACTTCAGCTCAGATTGGGGAAAGACTGAGACATAATACTCAATCGCCTCTTCCGCTAATCCGCAAACAGTATGGGAAAACAGGAAGCTTGGCAGGATTTGCTGGTCTATCGCCTCATCTTCGGCTACTATGAGCTGCCAAGTTAACCCATACCGATCCTGAATCCAACCATACCACTGGCTAAATGGATAACCATCTAGTGGCATCAAGGGCATGCCACCTACAGCAAGCACGTCCCACTTGGCATTTACTTCCTCTTTTGTCCTACACTGAACCATCAGGGAAATCGACGGATTGAACTGAAAGTACGGTCCGGCATTAATAGCGGCGAAGTCTTGACCAGCGAGCCTAAAGCTTACAGACTCCGAATCTTGACCTGGAGTTCCCTCCAAAACGACCCTGCCGGTGATTTCCGCATCGGAAAAGATACTGGTATACATCTGCGCAGCCTCGACAGCTTGAGTATCAAACCATAAGTGGGGAACGATTCTCGGCATAGTCCTCTCCTCTCATGAACGCAATGACTCGGCAACAATATGCACTTTTTCTAGTAATGTTCTCCACCTTCCTACTAATATAAGCCGTGAAGTACACATTTCTGTTTCTTCGCTCGGCAGGGGATCCTTTAGTCTCCTCGAAAAAACCTAATAGGGAGCAACACGTACACGCGAATTGGTTGTGTGTGAGAAACTACGGTGGGGTTATGCGCTATCTATCAATGAAGGTCAGGAGGAGTACAAAAGTGATCACATATCGGCAAGTAGACGCCTCCAAACTTGGGGATTATGCGAAGATTCCTATGCGTGTCCAGATCAAGACTATCTTCACCTTAGAAAAACTCGATCGAGGCCTAGGTGGCATTCTCCTCAAAGAAACGCCCGTTGAACCTTACAGCAAAGACTTTGGAGTAGAGGAGAACGCAGCCGAATATGCTGCCCGGTTTCAGTGCATCAA
>DGFF01000040.1:0-2206 GCA_002391545.1 Candidatus Fermentithermobacillaceae bacterium UBA3907
AGGAGTTACGAAAGGCGTCAAAGTACTGGACCATCATGAACCGCTGTGGTTCGTGGCTGAGAATGTCACAGGGCTCCAAAGTGCAAACTCTGGCATGGCCTTCGAAAAGATTCTGAATGACTTTGCACAGGCTGGGAGGGGTTACAAGTTAACACCTCACCTTTATAGATTTGAAGAGTATGGTGTCCCTCAAACTCGCCATCGGATCATTATTGTGGGAATTCGTTCAGATCAAGATGTGGTGTTCAGAGTTCCTGCTCCAACCCATATTGAAAACCATAAATCTTCTAGAGAAGCAATTGAGTCGCCCCCTATTCCTAAAGATGCTTTGAATCATGAGTTTACTAGACATTCACCGAGGGTCGTCGAAATGCTCCGTCACATACCTAGCGGTGAAAATGCGTGGTACGAAGGAATCCCAGAGGAACTTCGCCTAAATGTCAAAGGGGCGCGATTGAGCCAAATCTATCGGAGACTCGATCCAGACAAAGCGGCCTATACTATTACCGGCAGTGGAGGCGGAGGTACCCATGTTTATCACTGGAGTGAGCCTAGAGCGTTAACAAACAGGGAGAGAGCGCGCCTCCAAACATTTCCGGATGACTTTGAGTTCTTTGGCCCAAAAGAAAAAGTAAGAAAGCAAATTGGCATGGCTGTACCCCCAGAGGGTGCCCGGGTTATTTTTGAAGCTATTCTAAAGACATTTGCTGGGGTGCCGTATGAATATGTCGAGTCCGATTGGGCAGGGCAGTTTGGGGTAGGAGAACAGCTAACTTTAGGTATCTAGACTGAGAAAACCTAGGCCGTGTGCCTAGGTTTTAGTTATTATGACAAGTTTTGATGGCTGTAAAAGCGCACAGGCAGGAGAAAGGGCATAGATCGCAGTGTGGGTTCTTTGCTTTGCAGATCAAGGACGCGAAGTCTAAGACAGCTAGATTCTCTCGTCGAGAAATAGGATTAGGATACAGAAATGCTATATTCTCAGCTAGGACTTTATCAGTTCGAGGGCGGCTTTTGTTGCTTTTAAGACCGAAGAATCTAGAGAAAAGACGGATAACGTTGGTATCGATGGGAACCGTGGGCTCATCAAAGGCATAACACAAGACTGCGTCCGCAATGTATGGTCCAACCCCTGGCAATGTCAAGAGGTTATTACGTGAGCGGGGAACTTGGCCGTCAAAGGTCGTAACGATAGCCTCTGCACACTGCTTCAGCCGTTGCGCTCGGTAGGTTAGTCCGATTCTACCTATGATGTTTTCTACGTCAACCGGATCTGCGTGGACCAGGGAGAGAATTGAAGGAAAGAGTCGCAAGAACTCTGTGTAGGCTGTAAGGGCAAGTTCTGCGTTGGTCTGCTGCAGCAAGAACTCAGCGATAAGAACATGGTAAGGATTCTTCGTAGATCGCCACGGGTATAATCGTTCGTTATTTATGTGCCAATTCAGAAGCCTAGTCCAGAATAGTCCTGGGATGCACGTTTGCATATTAGAGACTCCTTTAGATGAACTGTGCGGTACTGTAGCTTACCTTAAATAGCCTGCGCCCCAATCACATGTGCTTATTAGTGAAACATGTGATACAGGCACTTACTATATCTCGTAATGACCCGGTCATAATCGGGATATTCATATCTAAAATACTCAGCAACCTCTTTTGACACGTCTCGAAAGAGGTCCTGACATGTAGTCAAAGCACGCCACATATCTTCATAGCTTGCCATGTTGTAAGTTGACAGCAGTCTTTCCCAGAGTGCTTTGGGAATGTGCTTGTCGAGGTATTTATAGTTCTTCCCTAGGCTGAAAGTGAAGCCCTTTTCCGTACCCACCTTCCAGGAGATCATGCGTAAGAGTTCAGGTCGGAGAACATTATTTAAATGGTCAATGGCGAACAAGATCTCCCGGCGGCAGAGGCCTTTCACCACATAGGTACTTACAAACCAAAACTCATTGCAGCAGTCATCAAAGGAGCGGGCAGTAGGTTTTGTGATGTGATAGTCCTCGTCCGTTGGGATTATATTATCTTTGATTCTTCCGTCCTTATCCAGCAGCACCTGTACGAGCTTATCTTCCTTCAAATAGACATCCAGCTCATCAACTTTCCGAAGTGTCAGATCGACTTTGGTGTAATCGTCTAAGATCATCAGGAATGAATATCCCGGTACGACTGCAGGAAAAAGCTCCATTGCTTCAGGTTTTTGCATCATCAC
>DGFF01000040.1:2469-4463 GCA_002391545.1 Candidatus Fermentithermobacillaceae bacterium UBA3907
CGCGCAAAACTTAGGATGCGCTCCAGCATTGTCTCATTGCAATTCACCCTTAATCACCTCTCGAAGCGATTTTAACACATACCGCCATTACTTGGAAGGAAACTGTGTCGAGTTATGCAAAGATTTCTATAATCATTACATGAGAGGTTCAGTGCATGGATAAGATTACGGTGCAGCAGAAACGATTCATTGATGCTAAGGGACGTCATGTGATTTTGAATGGTATCAATATGGTCTACAAGGGTGAGTTGGTTTGCGGCAAGATGAACTACATTCCTCCGTGGAATGAAGAGGATTTCAAGTTGTTGCGGGACTGGGGTTTTAATGTGGTGCGCCTGGGCCTAATTTGGGATGCGGTAGAACCAGAGCCGGGGGTTTATAATGAGGCCTACCTTGACTGGATAGAGTCCATGCTCGATCTGTGTGCCCGGTACGGGATTTATGCCTTTCTTGATATGCATCAAGATCTTTACAGTATGCGTTACAGTGATGGAGCCCCAGAGTGGGCGACTCTTACAGACGGGCTCCCCCATGCTGAAGGTGAGCTGTGGAGCGATGCTTATCTCTTTAGTGAAGCTGTCCAGCGGGCCTTTGATCATTTTTGGGCGAACTCCCCTGTTTCTAGCGGTAAGGGGTTGCAAGAACACTATCGGGACATGTGGCTCCATATCGTTCCCCGCTTTAAAGATCATCCTGCTCTCCTGGGCTATGACTTTCTTAACGAACCCTTTCCTGGTACCAAGGGGAGGGACATCTTCGGCGCTCTTCTAGCTGTTTTTGCTGACCAGATCGGATCCCAAGAAGACCTTCTGGAAGTGTTCACAGATCCGTCAAAGAAACTCGGGCTCCTAGCGCTCTTAGAAAATGAAGATCTTTATCACACTTTAGCCAGAAGCGTTGAGCCTATGTTGGCTGAGTTTGACCAAGGGGTTCTGGCGGAATTTTATCAGAACTTGACTCAAGCTGTACGCCAGTTAGATTCCCAGGGGATTATTATGCGGGAACACAGCTACTTTTCTAACATGGGTATCCAGTGTAAAGCGCCTCTCATAATGGCAGGACCGAACCAAGTAGATCCTAATCAAGCATACTCGCCCCATGGTTACGATCTAGTGGTGGATACCGACGCCATTATCATGGCTAGCAATAAACGCATAGATGTAATCTTTGGCACCCATAAGCGTACTCAGGATTCTTTAAATGTCCCGGTTCTGGTGGGGAGTGGGGAGCACATCGACACTACGAGGCTGGCCTTAGTCATATTGAACACATACTGTCGATTTTTGAAAGAAATCTCTGGAGCAACACCTATTGGTACTATGAAGATAACTTTCAGACTGCTCTAGTCCTTGAGGTATTGAAGCGCCCTTATCCACAGGCGGTTTGCGGCCAGATCTTGGGTTACCATTATGACCGGCACTCTCGGGTGTTTTCTTTGGAATGGGTGGAAGACGAGGGAACTGCCCATTCTAAGGTGTATTTACCCAGCCAGGACTTCATTGTCGTACTTGAGGGAGAGTATACAGTGGAAATGGGAGAGTCGTCTGCCTCATTAGTTATTCCGCCCTTAGGAGGTAAAAGGAGTCTAAACGTAATCTTAAGGTAGTATCTTGAGTTGCCGATAAACTTAGTAACATGTCCACCATAATCTGGTCGTGGTTTGGTGGCAATCTACAAGGAGGTGGCAGTAATGGTTACACGTATTGATGGGAACCAGAATGCTCTGCGTGATACTACCCAGGTCCAAACGAACAAGGAGGTTCAGTCAAACCAGGGTCAGATAAGCCCTTCTACGGGAGTAGAACAAGAAGTGACTATTGAACGTTCTTTTCCGCAGCATAAGGCTTTATATGGACCCGATGGTAAGACGATTGAACGTCTGCTTCATGAGAGCGAGCAGGCATACCGCAGTTTGCGGGAGATTGTGGCTAGGCTCTTGGAAAGGCAAGGGAAGACTTATCAGGATGTTGTGGATTGGTCTCTTATACACATCT
>DGFF01000099.1 GCA_002391545.1 Candidatus Fermentithermobacillaceae bacterium UBA3907
AGGCGGTTCCAGAGGAGGTGAGCATTGCACTATCCATACCTATTAATCACCCATCACAAACAGAGGAGGAATAAATATGCGTGACCTCAGAAAACCGGTGTATTATTTGTTTGACATGTCATGGCCCGAGGTAAGAGACGCACTTGTTACTACAAAAACAGCAATAATCCCCACAGGCTCAACAGAGCAACACGGGCCTAATGGTACATTGGAAGTGGATACTGCAAGAGCAAGGGAGTTTTCCATAAAGCTCGGCGAAAGACTTTATCCAAAAGTTATCGTTACTCCACCCATTCAATTTGGCGTATCCGAGCATCATATTAATTTCCCAGGAACCTTGACACTCAAACCAGATACCTTCACACAGGTGTGCATGGATATTGCCTGGTCGCTTCATCATCATGGAATAAGAAAATTCGTGTTTGTCAACGGCCATGGCGGAAATCGACCGTCACTTAGCACGGTCATAAATCGGATAAAGTACGAAATGGGAGACGAGGCTCTTTGGGTTTCACCTACTGCCCTAGTAGAAGATATAATTCGGGAACAAGTGTCTTCACCCATAATAGGACATGCGTGTGAAAGCGAGATCTCCCAATGCCTCTACCTATATCCGCAATGCGTTAAGAAGGACGCTTTGGAAAAAGGCGATATCTACCCGCACATCTATGAGACGTGGCATAAACTCCCTATAGAACAGGCTAGGTACTGGGACGAAATCACCAAAAATGGAGCGCTCGGCGACGCGACAAAAGCAACCTATGAATTTGGAGAACAATGTATAGAAACTGCTCTCGACCGACTGACAGAATACCTCGAAGATTTCATCGACGACAAAACATGTCTAACATGACCAATAATCTATAAATAGGAGGTGTGTGTCATTGTTTGTGGAAGGTAGAATTGCTGGACTCTTGTCACTAGTATTTGTGTTCCTGTGCATCGAACTCGGCTTACGAAAAGCTGGGACCCAGACTATATATACCAGGCCTATAGCAGGCCTAGAAGCAATAGAAGAAGCCGTCGGACGAGCTACTGAAATGGGCAAACCCATAGTGTTTACTCCAGGCTACGCAGATATCGCAGGTACTACAGGAGCGGCCAGCCTTGCAGGAATTGACGTGCTCAACCATGTAGCCAGACTTGCTGCTCGCTATGATACTGGACTGTCAGTAGTAGTGGGACATCCTAACACATATGCGCTCGTTGTCGACATATTGAAAACCGCATACCTTGAAGAAGGCAAGCCTGACGTTTTTAATCCCGACAACATAAGATTCACATCAGATGTTCAGTTCGCTTTCACTGCTGCTGTCTTGGGACAAGTACAAAGAGAAAAACCTGCCACTGTCTTTTACACTGGCTATTTCGCGGCAGAAGCCATAGTAGTAGCCGAAGCAGCTGCCACAGTAGACGCAATGACGATTGCCGGAACTACCAACTATTTTCAGATACCATTTTTTGTGGCCGCTTGTGATTACACCATGATTGGCGAAGAACTTCTTGCCGCTGGCGCATTCATTTCGAAAGACCCAAAAAGAATTGGGGCGATAGCCGGACAAGATTATGTGAAAATTGCAACAATAATAATGACAGTGGCTGGAGCCATTTTGTCTACTATGGGTTTGGATATTTTAACGAAACTCCTAAGTAAGTAAAAGGTTAAGGATCATCTTGCTAAAAAGGAGGTTTTTCTCAATTGAAGAATATATTACCGATAATTATAGCGGCCATAGTCGGATTCCTTCTGCTAGCCGATTTCTTCCTAGATATACCCGCTATAAAAGGGCCTGCGGCCGAAGTACAAGATTGGGGTGTCATCCTTGCAGCCTTTGCTCTAGCCCTAGCTACGATAAACCTAATTGGCTTCCACATAAGACAAATTGGACGAAAAAGCAAAGATCGCATACACAGCCTAATACTCATCGTAGGCTTGCTTGCAACTGCGATTTCTGGGATCTTCATGGGGACAGATTCTGCAATCTTTGATTTCATATTCCGGTCCATATATACGTCCTTAGCAGCTGCCTTCTATGCCATGACCGCATTTCACTTAGCCTCTGCATCCTATAGGGCGTTCCGCCTAAAAAATCCCCTCTCTGCAGCTTTAATTGTATCAGGAGTCTTATTAATGCTAGGAAAAGCTCCCATAGGCGAAAACATATGGTCGGGATTTCCTGTCATAGCTAACTGGATAATGGAGGTAGTCAACGTCGCAGGTTCTAGGGGGATACTTATTAGCACAGCTATAGGCTCCATAGCCATGGCCCTCAGAGTCCTAACAGGTATAGACCGATCTTACCTCGGGTCAGGGTCCGAATAGGAGGTGCTTTCAACCATGGATTTCTTTGAAAAACTGGGGCAAATCGACAACCGAATCATATACGTCTTATTCATTCTCGCAATACTCATACCCTTAGTGACACCACTGGGGCTTCCGGTGAGTGTAAGTCAACACACAAAACAAGCTTATGAAGTCATAGATTCTCTCCAACCAGGGGATACTGTGATAATAGACATCGGGATCTCATATTCTGGCGCAGGGGACGTTTTACCTCAAACCGTTGCCATGTTAAAGCATCTCATGTCAAAGGACGTAAACGTCATCTTTACAGGCGTGCAGATGGACAGTTCAAAAATTATCGAGGATCTCATAAAACCGTACGAGGAAGTTGGTAAACAGTACGGGGTAGATTTCTGCAATCTGGGATATCTGGCAGGAGGAGAAAACGCAATAGCCGCGTATGCCAAGGATCTAAAAAAGGCATATCCACTTGATTTTAGGGGCAACTCTACCGATATCCTTCCTATACTTCAGAACGTGAACAGTGTTAAAGATGCCAAAATGTTCATTTTTTTCAGTACTCAAAATGCCGACATGTACGTTCGACAGATATCTGAATACCGAGTCCCTATCGTCGGGGGGCTTATAGCACAATAGCACCACAAGCCGAACCTTATTTGCATGCCGGACAGCTAAAAGGCATGTTAGTTGGGCTCAGAGGGGCTGCCGAATATGAAACTATCATGGGAAGTCCGGGCATGGGGGTAGCTAGCATGGACGCTCAGAGTATCGCCCATTTGCTAATTATAGTTTTCATCGTTATCGCTAACCTTTCTTACTTTGCAACTCATGCCAAAACCCAACCTAGAGAGGAGGCGTTTCAATGAGTAGAGATCCTGTCATATGGGTTTCAGCAATTGTTACGATTATAGCTTTTTCCTATTTATTTAAAGAAAACGAACTGTACAAAGCCGTCGAACACCTTTACGTAGGCGTAGCAGCTGGTTATACATTGGTGATGGGATATAACAACATAGTGTCGAAAGTATGGACACCGCTTAGCAGAGACGGGAACTTCGTGGTGTTGATTCCGGCTGTAATAGGGCTTATGCTATACGTTCCGTACATTAGCAAACAATACTCATGGATAAAGCGCATACCTATCGCAGTTATAGTTGGAATCGGCATGGCTCTCACTGCTAGAACCCAGGTAATGCAGCAATTCATCGAACAGATAAAAGCCACTATGGTACCTATCAATAGTATAAACTCATTCATAATCCTCTTAGGGACAATAGGAACCTTATGCTACTTCCTATTTACATTCAAACCGAGTTTACCTATTAAAACAGGCTCTGAAATAGGCAAATGGACTATAATGATTACCCTAGGTGCGGCTTTTGGGGCTGGTATTATGGGCCGCATTTCGCTTCTTATCGATAGAATGTTTCTGATTTTCCGAGACTGGATCCCATTGATAAAACTACACTGAGTTGCTAAAGAACATTCCGCAAAAAGCGCTTGCTGGGCGTTAGCATCAATTCCCAGTAAGCGCTTTTTTATTGACACACTAAACAACTGACCAATTACACAAAGGTAATCGATAAGCACACGGTATTGCGACTCTTTGGGTGTTTTCTTAATGCATAATTACCAATCGCAACTTTCTTGACAATCTTTCATTCGATTCGTCACATATTCTGTAGCAGGAAGTACCCAAACGACAACTTCGTCACCCGCCGCCCACTTTAGAGAAATAGGAGAAGATTAATAAGAACAATTATGTGAAAAAACTCCAATGGTACTACCCGAAGATGCGGTTCGTGACTGTAACAGGTCCAAAAGAAAATTAGAAAACACTTTCAGAAAGGAAGGTGATTAACACGGTATGCCCATCGGTGTACGGTATAAAATGTCCTACCACCTTAGGAAACAAAAAAGAAGCACCTACAAATAAGCAATCCTCTAATCTAAAAGAATATTCCTAGCGATTGCCCTCTTAGGCACTATCGGCCCCGGCAGGCAGTACGATTATGCTGTTGATATAACGTCTTAGGGCCGCTCTGTCATGGTGGATAAGATCGGCCGTTTTTATCAGATCTATAGGTTGAAGTATCACTGAGGCCGTCTGCATGCCGTCGATCGGTGATATCACGTTTATCTTTTGCGCCGGTAAATCCTCAGTGGCCGGGTATATTATGGTAGCGGTATTATCTCCAACGCCGCTTAAAGCGTAAACAGCCAACTGGTAGAGCATATTAGTCGGCAAGCCACTTTGCCACAAATCCCTGTATTTGGCGTCTAACAACCTTACAACCTTCCCATACCGAATAAGGGCAAAATCCGGCCGCATTGTGGGCGGATTTCTAAATTGCGGGTTCAGGAATGGGTCGTAAGCGAACATGCTCCGCAGGGCATATTGATCCTTCACCTGATAATCCTCGGCATATTCGTGCAACAAGCGAAGAATAAGTCTTTCGAAAAACACATTCATATCGAAGAAGTAGCCGCATAGCAAAGCCTCATGGCTTCTTTCTTTCATCTCTATCCCGCATGAGTTATACAAAAGATCGATGATAGTTAGAAGAGATCGATAACTTTCCGTTAGCCTGTTTAACGAATTGAGAGCTCGCCTTATGACTATGTTGTCAAGATTCACCGCTGTTACTTCATCACTTAGAAGTGAGCAAAGCTTCCTTATGCCCATTCTAAGCATGTCATCTGTCACCAGCTCTAAACTAAATCGCAAACCAGCAAGCAGTACCTGGTTTAATAAGGTATCCTCAACGCGCTCGAAATATCTGCAGGGCAAACTTTCGCCAAGCAAGCCCGCACGCGAAGCAATCCGTCCTACATCAATTCGACCTTTCGGTGACGCCAACTCTGCTTCTTTACACACGTAATCCCGGCTGAGGCCTCGCGTTATCAAGTCTTCCGCCTCAACATAAAGCTGGTATACCATCAGATCGAAAAAATCGAGCGAATCTATGAAATGGTGAGCCTTTTCGAACAGTTTCATGTCTTTTAAACCATAAGCATACTTTAGCAGGCGATAAAGAGGTAGACCTGTTATCTTGGGCGAGACGTTTACTTGCAAGGAACCCAATGTAACCCGTCCCACGTGCGAGTTTGCATCAATTCGTATGCAGTCTCTTAATTCCAGTATGTTCAAAACCCCGGCTTGGTTAAGTTTTTGGGCAGCCTGCCTTGCTGCCTTATCAAATGAGTAGTCGTCATATTGTACGATTATGGACTCCCATTCTGTTAAACTAATCAGCATAGTCATCGTATGCGCCTTCTTCCTCACCGTTTTCCTCAGGTATATCAACCAGCGAGGCAGCAAGATCGGGATAAGGTTCAATCAGGGCTCTTATCAAAGTCGATATGTCCGAACTTTCAAAAACAGCCTCTACTACGCACATATTCTTTACGTCTATCAGGCTATTGCCCAATACTTCGGCCATTTTTGCATAATCCCCGTAACAATATTCCTCTATGAGCGGGATAACATCTTGTCTTATAATTTTCCTAAAGTCATCAGCATCGCTTACAGGTTCGCCGTCTGTCAGAAAGTAAGCATGCCCTATCTGGAGATTCCTTCCTTCGTAACCGAATTTTTCGCATATCGCTGCGTTAAGCTCTTTCAGCCATAGATCAAGAGGTAGGCCGGCTATTTCCGCGTCTTCTAATAAACTATAGTCCGGCATAAGCGCTATAAAGCCGAACCTGCGTCTCAGAGCTACATCGAGCAACGCTATGGAGCGGTCGGCCGTGTTCATAGTCCCCACGATATAAACGTTCTCAGGTATCTTAAAGGATTCTCCTGATAAGGGTAGGATCACCTCTTTACCACGCTTGTCGGCCTCGATCAGCATTATTAGCTCGCCGAATATGCGCGATATGTCGCCCCTGTTGATCTCGTCAATTACGAGGTAAAAATTTTTCTCCGGTTGGCTGCATGCCGCTTCGCACAGGGATTTGAATATGCCTGGCTTTATGCTGAACTGGGTTTGGCCGTCCACAATCGAAGGTTTTATGCCTTCTATGAAATCTTCATAACCGTAAGACGGGTGGAAGCAACACATCCTGACGTAACCGCTGTTTCTTTCATCACCGCGTATGACATCTTTCTCCTGATCTGATAAATCATTGTAAGGTCTACCGTATATGCTTTGAGCAGCTAACTCCAGACAGACCGCTTCAGCATTATAGGTTTTGCCAGTGCCAGGAGGTCCATATAATATGACCTGCTTTTTTCGTTTAAGTACACTGTCTATGTCTTCGAAAAGGCGGCTGGGTGGCCCTGACTCCGACTGCACCGGAGAGGTGACGGCTTGATCTACTAACAACCGCTGGATAGCCATAATATTATCCACATTCTTGTACCGGTATACGTTTGTTCCCAGACCCTCATCAGCAGTGAAAAGAGGTGTCTCATCACTAACTACTAGCCATTGTACTTTCTTGCGATGAGGCAGCGTAGAAGAATTGTGATATTCATAATCATCGATCACTCTGCCTATTCCGAGTATTCTCTCGCCTAATGCGGCAGCCACGATATCGCCTTTACTGAGGTCGTAGTAGAATCTCAATATCTCATCGGCCACCTTTGACGGAGTAGCAACGTTTCTTTCTTCCAGCGCCGCAGTGATTTTCGCTTTAACCTCGTTTTTGTTTCGTCCCTTATAAACGCTTAGATCATCCAAGGCACATTCTATGGAAATAAAGCTTCCGTTTAACATTTCTTGCCAGCCGCTTTCGCCGTCTACAGTTGTATCTATGCGGTAATACTCTCTAGGCAAGCCAAAAGTCTTCAAAATCAGGTGCGATAGATAATACAAGGGGATATCGAGTTCTCTTGCAATGTTCGCGTATTGACCATCCATAACGTATAATTTGGTTCGATCAATGGGCTTCTCTAGCAAGCAGATGAGACCATGCACAAGAAACCTAAGAGCATGGAAAATACATACTTTTTCAGGAAACAGCAAGTGATAATATTTGTGCACCCAGCCTCGGTTAATCATATTATTCGGTTCTAAAGCCTTTGATAAGGCGTCATGCAGAAGAATGTAGTCATCCAAAGAAGCATCGGTCGGAACCCGTTCTATGAGATCTGCACCAGCTACCAACAAATCCCTTATATCTCGGATCATTTTATAGGCCTCGTCGTCTGTGAGCTCCTGCTGCTTTTGCGGTGTCCCGGTTACCCATCTGCCGTCCTGCACACGTTTATACACTATGAACTTATGAGAGCTTCCCCCCATTATGCTGCCATATAGGTTTGTATGGAATTCATCATCATTTTTGAACTCCAGCCAATACAACAAACTGTCTCGGGTACCTGTGTTGAACATTACTTCGGACAACGTTTGGTCATCCAGTCGCTTTAAAACATTGGGTCCAAATTTCTTCTGAAAGGCACTATAGCCGCTTTCAAAGACAGTCTTTCTCTCTAGTTCTCCGCTAAGCAACATTTTGTTATATTTCTGTCTCAATCGCTCTGCTAGTCTTTGGTCCATACTCTTTCCTCCGTCTCATCATTGATAGCATCATCATGACATGGTAGACAACAGTTTTCTGACCGTACAAGCCGAAAATCTAACCTCTTTCCTATAAGTATACAAAACAGGGTGGATAATATATACCTTCTACGGTGTAGGCATTATAGTCTTTCCGGTAGGCTATTAATAGTGCGACACCAACACTCGCAGCTGCAATAACTGGCGTACAAAGTGCCGGAAATAATCTGGCCATTACGCCCTAATCATGATTATATAGAGCCTCTTCCAATTCACGCCACGTATCGTTGATTATGAAGGTGTTTACAACCTCTTCTTGTTTTACTACGGCCTGATACTTTTCTTTCATTTGTTCACTGCTAAGTTTAAGTATTTCTCCAAGTTGATCTATCCAGCCTAGAACCGCAGGGGCCAAAAGTGCCAGTCCTTTATTGTATTCCCTTGTTCCGTTCGTACAACCACGTAAGTCATAATAGCAGACCAGTAAATATTTATCTAAAGCATCTTCCAATTGCCCCATGCGTTCATATATGTTACCAAGAGTTAGTAAGCTGCTTCTGTAAAAACCCATATTGGCATCCCTGTAATGTTTTTGGGCGTTCTTAGAAACCGTTTCCACCAGAGATTCATTAATGTCAAGATTCCTGCTGTTTGTTATCTTCGCAAACTCTGATACATCAATCCCTTCACGGGACAAGACGGTTGTGACCCAGTTCCTATAGACACGTTCGTTTCTAATATCGACCATCTGATTATATTCATCTTCAGTAAGCATTAACTTTTGACCTGTGAAAACACTGTTCTTCACAAGAATTGTATGGCCACACTGGTCACATTTTCCTCTTTGCACGGGTCTTTTTTTGAGTTGATTGCCACAGTACGGGCATAAACCTTCATTAAAATATTCCACGTTCTTATCAAACTGGTGAACGTCTATGGCTTCAAATAACGGAGATTCCCTAAATGCATCATCAATCTCTTTAGTGGGTTCATTAGCCGTTCTCTGTTCTTCTGGGATATCCCTACCGCTTCTCCTGTACTCTCTCACCAGAACCTTTACCCTTTCATGCGCAGTCTCCAATAGTTCCAACGTTGTATGGGAAAATAATTGGTTCTCAATTATAGATGGTACATTAACTACACGCTGTTGCTTATCAATGGAATAGTTCGCAAGTATGACCTGCTGAACAACAGGGGATTTTCTCAACACAAAGTTGGATAATGGCATTTCCTCAGCCGAGAATCTCTCGAGCAATACTTTTCTTAACTCCTGTTCAAACAAAACGCTTTCGCCCTTAATATACCTGTAATTTGTAAAACCTACTTTTCCAGCTATCTGCATAAGTTCCCGGGCTGTTAAGCCCATTCCCAAACTATGTTTGGCCAAAACATAAATGGCATCAACCGTAATTTCATCGACATCAGCGACGCTTTGCATAAATCTTTCAAACCAGTCAACCCTACGGTGGAACATGCAAGCGGCTACCAAAGCGTTTGATGAATAACTCATAAAGGATCTGTTCTTATGCGTTTGACGTAATTTTAGTATCATATTAAAAGCAGACTCAGCATCCCCAAAAAACAAATGTCTTTCAAGTCCATAGTAAAATAGGAACACATACCCAATCCAAATATATCCATCTCTGTTGAGGTGAGAGCGAACTGTACGATGGAAAATACTGGGGCCTCTCTACGCTTTCAACGTTGGTAGGCTCCTTCACGGGGAGTGCTAAACTTATAGAACTAGGTTCTTCTGCTCCCATAAATGAAACCTCAATAATGAAGTCTTCCCCGATCATTTTGGACTTGTGTTTTGCACTATTTGTGTAATTCTTCATAGGGCCGTCTGAGAACCATAAAAGCCTTAGGATTTCCTGCGGTATACCATTGGGTCTAACACAAAACGCGGTCGACTTCTCATCTATAATGCTGTTTGCTTCATCTGCCGCGTTTTTCGTTTTTGTCACAGCTGCAACAGAAGTCTTATCTTTCACTCTGTCTTTGAAAAAGTTAAATAATCCCACACGAAGCACCTCCTGCCTCTTAAAGAAGCGGTATACCAATGCAAGACTATTCTACCAAGGTCACGCCGACGTTATCTTGGACTCCCTTGATCCCAATCCGCGATCTCATCAACCTTGTAATATGCTGAATCACTGTATATCCTTCCGGATATGCCTCTCTGCTGCAATCTTCCGCACTAACTCTTTCCCTAACTCATACGCATCTCTCTGCGCTTTTTCATTTTCAGAAACAGGAAGGTAATCCTCGGTGCACGTACTATACACATGGACAAAATCTACTTTAAAGCTATTCCATATTTCCTCAAACATATCTGTTACCATTTCTGGTCCGCGATTCGGAGGCGCTGCGCCATAGGTCATCAACAAAGCGAATTTCTTGCCTTCAAGGTCGCGGGAAGTTATGGGGCACAACCGATCTATAAACTTCTTTAGCTGGGCTGTTATGCTCCACCAGTATATTGGAGTAGCGAATATGAAAGCGTCTGCGTCTTTAAGCTTGGTGTAAAGATCTTGCATATCATCGTCAATCACACAGGTGCCACCAGTGTCTACGCAAGTATAGCAACCTGTGCACGGATGGATATCCTTCCCGTGCAAAAACACGGTCTCTACCCGTGCAGATTTGTCACATTCCTTTACGCCGCGTAGATAATGATCTAAAAGAAGAGCAGTATTTCCCTTTTCTCTGGGACTCCCTAATAGGGCTAGCACATTCATTAATACTTCCCCCATTGCGTACAATTTACGCTGCTTAACTTAATGTCTGATTACACCATCCATCGAAAACACTTCTATGCGTCACCTCGGCGATCCTGCAAGGGGCACGAAGTAA
The DNA here is from genome assembly GCA_002391545.1 of Candidatus Fermentithermobacillaceae bacterium UBA3907. GTDB lineage: Bacteria > Bacillota > Sulfobacillia > Fermentithermobacillales > Fermentithermobacillaceae > UBA3907. The sequence continues at coordinate 10,663 of DGFF01000099.1, forward strand.
TTCCAATTCCTGGCCACATACTTCGAAGCCCGAAGGAAGCACGAGAACCGTCCCCATATTAAAATCGTTAATATGGATATTGACATTATTAAGATTCGACTGTAAGATACTAATGTAAGGCGCGCTTGGCAAATTGAGTCCAGGAGGTTACAAAATGGATACTGATAATGGACGTGAATCGTCTCTGGGGAAAGCTGGCGCTTTCTTGAGTAACATAGATCCCGGAATGCGAAGATTAATTGCCATAGGTGTTGTAGAAACCCTTGCAGTAACTTTGTACGCTTCTCTGCTCGCCCCTTGGTACAAGTCACTAGGATATGAATCGGCAGCCCAAGGTTGGCTCGCATTTGTAGTTCAACTTACTTCTGCTTTAGTCGCGATTGCAGGCGGCATTTTGGCCGATCGGCTTGGCCGCAAGCGAATGTACGTCACAGGACAGATCATCCGCTGCGCAGTCCCAGTCTTTCTGCTTCTCACAAAAAGTTATCTTGGACTCATCATAGTGTCTCTTTTAAGAGGGCTTACTCTGATTCAAAAACCTGCTGAGAACGCCTTTGTCGGTGCCTATACTGAGCAAAAGAATCGGGCAACCTTGATGAGTATTCATCAGACTGCGTATCTTTTGGCTGCGATGGTAGGCCCCATGACAGCAGGGTTCCTGGCCGATCTTTACGGGGTAAAGATCCCTATGGTTCTAGGACTTGTCCTTGCGGTAGCTGCGATAATAATCGCTATTCCCCTAAAGGACCCACTGGAAACTGAGCAAGACGCCAGCGATGCCATTTACATAGAGCAGCAAAGTCTCACAGTCAGATCCTTTTTTTCAGGAGTCAAAGAATTATTTTCTCAGCCTAATAGCCCGATTCTGGTTATGCTTCTTATTGCTTCACTTGCCAATGGCCTCGGAAATGGTGCAGTAAACATCCTGCTTCCCTTTACGGTCATGGATAGATTTTCGTCTGGATATACTGCGGTTACTGCTTTGAGTTTGTTTTCCAGTCTTGGAACTGTCCTAGTGATCCTCATAGGCGGCAGAATTGCAGATATAAAAGGGAGACGTGGGATAATCCTGATTTCAGGAAGCATTTTCCCAGTCATCATGATCTCAATGTTATGGATAAGTGAGCTTTGGCAAGTGTACGCTGTACTTCT
>DGFF01000110.1 GCA_002391545.1 Candidatus Fermentithermobacillaceae bacterium UBA3907
GCATGCTAATGAGGGTAGAAGATCTGACTAACGAAATTGTGTACAAAAACCTGCCTGTTGAGGTTAAGGAATACACCCAGTCCCAGGTTCCCTCTGCCATCCGCATGCGGATTCCAACTGATGCCGACAGCATTAGAGTAGTCCACATAGGTGATTTTGATGCGTGCGCCTGCGGTGGCACTCACGTTAAGGCTACAGGCGAGATCGGTATAGTCAAGATAAATCAGACAGACAGGTCGCATGGCGGTGTAAGGGTGATTTTTAGGTGTGGTAGGAGGGCTCTTTTGGATCTCAGAGAAAAGGAGCAGATTCTTCTTAGCACATCTCAGATGCTTTCTGTTAGTTATAAAGACCTTTACGAGACGGTAGTTTCCGTGCTTGAGGATGCTAACCGAGCTGCTAAAGATCTGCGGCTTTTGAAGAAAGAGGTTCTAGAATATGAAGTGAAAGATCTCATAGAAAAGGCGCGCACCCAATCTGGGTCTGGCTGTTTTGTGTGTCGAGTAGACGGGAAAGACGTTTCAGAACTTAAGATTATGTGCAAAAAGATATGCGATTGTATTGATGAAACTGTAGTGCTATTTTCGTGTGTTCCCCAATTTTCCTTGGTAGTTGCATGTCCGGATAAGGCGGTAACTGAGCTCATGCACCTATCGCCTTGTCTGGATGCTTCTGCAATAGTCAAAAACTTGGCACATAAGTGGGGATTGAAAGGCGGCGGTACGCCACAAATTGCTCAGATGGGTTCCAAGGAGCCCATGGATAAGAGTGAGGAGGTGGTTTTGGGAGATTTGTTAGAGACCATGGAAAAGCTGAAAGGTGAAAATTGCAGTTAGGAGTTGGACAGTCTGGAATGCTAGTTGTGGTTCTAACGATGTGTTACTTGAACCATATTTGTTTCGAGGCTAGAATTATTTAGAAGCGAACACGAAAGTATGGGTACGTTGAATGACATGGAAGGAGCGAGCACTCAAATGGCTGATAAAGAAAAGGCTGTGGCTGGTTCGGACGAATTGAGGTCAAAGGCGATTTTGAGTCCTGAGGATATGGAATCTTCGTCAAAAGTACGTAAAGCCATTCTGATGCTGGCTTGGCCCGTAATTATTGAACAGATTCTTTCTTTGCTCACCCAGATCGTTGATTCGGCCATGCTTGGAAGATTGGGTGCTGAGGTGGTAGCAGGAGTTTCACTAAGTTTTCACCCTGTTATGTTGGTGATGGGTATCTTTGGTGGTATTGCAGTCGGTAATACAGTATTAGTGGCCAGATCGATTGGAGCGGGGGATAGCGAGACGGCTTCTAAGGTTGCTTTCCAGTCTATGTTGTTCAGTATGATTCTAGCGATAATATTGGTGATACCCGGCTGGATATTTGCGCCTAATATTGTATCGATAATGGGGGCCGAAACCGAAGCCCTTTCTAGCGGGATAACTTACCTGAGATGGATAATGCCAGGTGCTCCATTTATGTTAGCGTCGTCGGTAATCGCAGGCTCTCTACGCGGAGCTGGAGATACCCAGACGCCTATGTACATAAATGCAGTGGCTAACATTCTAAATGTTTTTCTTAATTGGATTTTGATATGGGGCCATCTGGGCGCTCCAAGGATGGAGGAAGCGGGCGCTGCTCTTGCCACAAGCATATCGCGTTTTGTGGCTTTCATCGCCATGCTATATGCCGCTAACAACCCAAGAAGCGTGATTCATTTCGAATGGAAAGGGTTTAAAGAAACGCTAAAATTGGACTTTTCCATCATTAGACGTGTTTTTGCAATTGGCCTTCCTGCGGCTATAGAGCGAGTAGTTACTTCTGTGGCTTCCATGATGTATGCGAGGACCGTAGCATCCTTGGGAATGGTTGCTTATGCGGCTCACGTAGTAAGTCTTAACGCCGAGTCCATTTCGTATATGCCAGCCTTCGGCTTTTCTACTGCCGCTTCTACTATGGTGGGGCAAAACCTAGGAGCGGAGCAACCCCACGCAGCACAGATTACAGCTATAGAGTGCGTAAAAATGGCTCTTATTGTTATGGGATTTATGGGCCTTATGTTTGCCTGTTTCCCGGTTTCGTTTATGAAGATATTTACTGACGATGCTAGGGTGTACCCTTATGCCTACATGACTATGAGGTTTCTCGCGTACATACAGATTCCTGAGGCGATAGGTTTTGTAATGAGCGGAGCTTTGCGTGGTGCTGGAGATACTAGGTTTACCCTATTTGTTAGCTTGATTGGGGCATGTGGAATCAGGGTATGTTTGACCCTCATATTCATAAACGTAATGGGGATGGGATTAGAAGGGGCTTGGATAGCTATGGCCGTAGACTGGACTGTACGATCTACTCTTATGGTGTTGCGCTGGAGAAGTGGAAAGTGGAAAGAAATACGAGTTTAAAAAGTAAATCTGCGACTTAATCATTGTGTAGGCGTACTTATCTGTAAGAAAAGCCGATCACAAATCGGGAGGCTTTCCTGCTGAACGAAGATAAAGAAATTATTGAGAAAGTTAAAAAAGGTGATGACGAGGCATTTGCTGATCTGGTAGAAAAGTACAACCGCAATATATATAGCCTCGCATATCGGTTGACTGGGAATCGTGAAGATGCGATGGATATCACCCAAGAAGTTTTTTTGCGAGTGTTTCGAGGGATCTCATCTTTTGACACCAGTAAGCCGTTTCTACCTTGGGCAAATCGCATCACCTACAATCT
>DGFF01000005.1:0-3510 GCA_002391545.1 Candidatus Fermentithermobacillaceae bacterium UBA3907
GCCCGCAAAGCTAAGAGTTTAAAGAGCGATATTGTGGTATACGGGCATACCCACTCCCCTAGAGTATTTGAAGAAGATGGAATTTTGTTCATAAACCCTGGGAGCCTTAGCATGCCTAGACATGATTCAAGAGCGTCCTTTGTGGTAATGGAGATTCTTAAGGATGTAGTGAGGACAGCCATAGTAGTCGTAGCCTAATTTGATTTTATTTTGTACCCCGGTTACGAATGTCAAGGCGGTTGAAACTGACGCGTAAGTTCTCAAATAGGTCAACCTTTATACATATAGTTTGCTGCACCATCTATTTCAGGGGTAAAGAGGTGTAATTTATGAAAAAACTTCTTGTTCTAGGGAGCACGTACATTCAAATTCCCCTTATAACCAAAGGGAAAGAGATGGGACTGTACACAATTTCCCTCGGGGAAAATGGTGGAATATGCAGGCAATACGCAGATGAATGGGTATGTATAGATGTGGGTGAGGTGTCGAAGGTACTAGAATTTGCCAGAGATTCTGGCGTTTCTGGAGTCATTTCTTGCGGTTCCGAACTGGGAATATATGTAGCGGCTTATGTGAACGAGCAGCTAGGATTGAGCGACAAGTTTGTAAGTTCTGAAGCGGCGAAAAACGCTGCTCTGAAAGACAGATACACAGATCTCATGTCGTCTCTGGTCCCACCAGGTTTTTCGTCTGATGCTGTCGATCAGGTCCTAGATATGATCGGTTCCTTGAGCGGCCGGATAGTTTTCAAACCTGGTGTAGGAGGCGGGGGCCGAGGCATTACTGTCCTCGATGATAGGAGTGATTCTTCCATTCGAGAAGCATTTTATCGTGCCCAGAACGCATCTAAGAACAAAAAGGTAGTAGTACAGCAATTCATCGAGGGAAAAGTGATCGGAGTGGAGTCTTTTACCTTCGATTGGCAAGTTCGACCTCTTGCGGTGCCCGAAAAGGATGTATCGGATCCACCTGCATGTATTACTAGAGGGGTAATATTTCCTTCTAGGTTGAGTGATGAGGCTCTGCAAAAGGTTTTGACAGCAAACGAGGAAGCTATTAAGTCAATGGGGATTCAGTGGGGACCCACCCACATCGATATGGTCGTAGATGAGCGGGGGAACCCTTGGGTCATTGACGTGGGCGCAAGGCTTTCGAGCGGTCTTTTGATGTCTGTGTCCGTTCCTGATTACTATAACTACGACTTTGTCCGAGCAGCTATACTTCTCGCCATGGGGGAGATGCCGCCAGAAATACCGACTGAGAACAATGGCAAGTACTATGCTTCGAGGGCTATAATCGCAGATAAGGATGGAATTCTGAAATCGGTAACTTACGACGAAGAAGCAATGGAGCGATACAACGTGCTTTCAGTCATCCAGATGATACCAACTGGCGCAGAGGTACGCACAGCAAAGGCAGATGCCGACAGAATCATCAAATTTGTGGTCCGCGAAGACTCCTACGAAAAAGCCCTTGAAAATCTAGACAGGTTCGAACGCACCGTGCGTGTGGTAATAGAGAAGCATGGGGACGGTTCTCCTGCTTCCTTTTGAGATGTAAGGTACAAAAGACAGTGCCACAACGATAACAAGCAGGGCTATATTTTATTTCAAACTCATTTCAAATGCCGTATTTTAGCAGTCCTATTACTGTCAAATGCAATGGATAGAATATGTAGAAAAACCATTTAGAGGTTTTCCCGCCTCCTCGTTCTCCGTTGTACTGAGCCAACAGAGGGATAGCCAGGTACACCCCCATTTGAAACAGCTGTTCGTACCATCGGCTGTCTCCATCTAGCAGCAAGATAAGGAAAGAGAAGGCTATAGGGATCGCTATGATACTAAACGCCAGCGCTTGCTCTTTGAAATTGCCTCGATTTATGCCGAAAAGAAATATCCACAGCACTCCTGTAAGACCCCAATCACCTGGAACGGCCAATATACACAGGAGCAATATGAAGGTAAGCCTAGCTACATCGCTGATTTTCTCGTTATGCCAGACTACAAGTGTGAGTAAACCCAGCAAAAGTGTGTACATTACGCTGGTTTCGATTGGAGTACTCAGGTTTTTCGAGAATGGGAAAGGCAACTGCCCAGTTCTGTAGTAGCAGAAAGGAACGTGGGAGATTAATGCAAAAACAAATAGACGCAATGCGTATTTTTTCACGTTTCTCGTGTGATAGTAACCTTCTGCTATGAAGTAACACATTATGGGCGCGGTTAGACGACCAATAGTGTGCATTATTTGCCCCAGAAGCGTTCCGGTTGGTACGAATGCCCAGCCAATGTGGTCGATGAGCATGGCTGTGACGGCAATCATCTTGAGGGTGTAAGATGACATTCCCGATTTTTCCCTAGTGTTTGAGTCTGATACTGACTGCACTATAATTTCCTCCTCAACCCGGGTCTGACTGTGTTATCATAATACAACATTTGTTAGAACGTGTAACATGTGGACTTAGATTTTACGTGGAAGCGCTTTAGTCATGAGGTGCAGGTGACAAGAAAGCCAGGATTGAGTTCAAGGGTAGGAGGTATAAGAAAGATGAAAGTATTTGGGGACTTGCTGCAAGCGGTGGGTAAAACGCCAATGGTACGATTGAACCGCATTACTAGTGAAGAGTGTGCGGAAGTTGTGGTAAAAATCGAGTACTTGAACCCAGGCGGTAGCGTAAAAGCTCGTTCGGCGCTAAGCATCATCACCGATGCTGAGGAAAAAGGTTTGCTCGGGCCTGGTTCTACCATTGTTGAGTGTAGCAGCGGTAACCAGGGCATTTCCTTGGCCATGGTTGGGGCAATCAGAGGTTACAAGGTTGTGATATTCATGCCTGAGACTATGAGCAGTGAGCGAAGGAAGATCCTTCGTGCTTACGGGGCGGAGGTGATTCTGACGCCTGCAGGAAAAGATATGAAGGAAACCATAGAACGATCGAGGAAAATGGCGGAGGAGTTTGCGGCGTCGGAGCCCAATGCTTTCTTGTCGAGGCAGTTTGACAATGAGGCTAATCCTAGAGCTCATCAAATGACTACTGCATTGGAAATCCTGGAACAGACAGATGGCAGGCTAGATGCGTTTGTATCAGGTATAGGAACAGGTGGAACCATAACAGGAGTCGGGCGAGAGCTGAAAAAGGTGCTTCCTGAGGTCAAGATAGTAGCTGTTGAACCTAGTAAGGCCTCCTTGTTCTACGGTATAAACGATGGTATTCATGCTCAAGAAGGTATTGGAGACGGAGTTTATCCGGGAATACTAGACTCATCAATAATAGACAGAGTTATTCTCGTAGATGACGATGACGCAATTGAGTGTGCCAGAGATCTTGCAAGAAAAGAAGGGATTTTCTGCGGAATATCAAGTGGCACTAATGTGTTTGGTGCCCTTCAAATAGCTAGGGAACTGGGTTCGGGGCATAGGGTAGTCACTTTAATCCCAGATGGTGGTGAGAAATATCTTAGCACTGCGTTGTTTCGCGAATAGGAGAAGGGGGAGGGAAGCAAAGGGGACGGGGGT
>DGFF01000005.1:3762-4318 GCA_002391545.1 Candidatus Fermentithermobacillaceae bacterium UBA3907
AACCCCCCGTCCCCTTTGCTTCCTTTTGCTCTTTGCTTCAGTTGTAAGAAATTCTTAAGATATGTGTCCATTTGTTAGTCAGATCTCTGGTTTATCCTATGAACTAGGCTCGAGGGTATTGCGCAGTTGCACAAAATGCTGGAGGCTGCACTGTAGGAGGGGTTAGTTCCACGATGTACAATATAGGGAAGAGGGGTTTACGTAAGACCCAACTATTAGATCGAAATTTTGTTGAGAGGTGAAACAAGATGAAGAACAACGACGCATCTACAGGAAAGTCCAGAGTGCTTGTGGTTGACGATGATAGAGACATAGTGAACGCCATTTGCATAAACCTTGAGAAAGAGGGATATGTACCTCTTAGGGCATATGACGGCCTCGAGGCTCTGGATATCATACAGACTCAGAATGTGCATCTCATCATTCTAGATGTCATGATGCCCAAACTGGACGGGCTTTCTGCGATGCTAAAAATCCGCGAGGACAGAAACATCCCAATTATAATCCTCTCAGCAAAGTCGGAAGACAGTGACAAAGTCCTCGGACTGTCTATGGG
>DGFF01000015.1 GCA_002391545.1 Candidatus Fermentithermobacillaceae bacterium UBA3907
GCTCTACCCGACTGAGCTACACCGCCAGATTTAGAAGCCGCCAGCACATGTGCTGACGGCTTAAGGTAGCGGGGGTAGGAATCGAACCTGCGACCTTCGGGTTATGAGCCCGACGAGCTACCTGACTGCTCCACCCCGCGATGCTGATTTATGGTGGAGAGGGCTGGATTCGAACCAGCGAAGGCACCGCCAGCAGATTTACAGTCTGCCCCCTTTGGCCACTTGGGTACCTCTCCGTACAACCTTTATGTTACTATGTTTTCGCGACTTGCGCAACCTGATCAAGAGAGTTGCATATGCGAGATTCCTAAAGTTCTAGGAGCGTTTTCGATTATATACTGTCTGGCCACATAATGCAACCAACCATACAACACGGTCAGTACAAGTTGGAAACCGTCGCTAACTAACGGGTATAGATTTTATCCATTCCCCTATGTCGTTTACTACTTCCTCTGAGACGTGAGATGGCTCAGAATATTCATTAGGGGTGCTTTTTCCTTCACCGCTCATGAACAAATGGTTTAGATCTGGGTATACCTTAATCGAAACGTTAGGCTTTCCTTCCAGTGCAGCTTTCCATATATCAAGGTCAGCCATGGTCACTTGATAATCTCGTTCCCCTTGTAGAATTAGAATCGGTATATCCAGTTCTTGAGCAACCTTGACCTGATCATATCCGAGGAGATCGTCCCAATATGCTTTATATGCGCCTAGCACAATCTCTCCTTCTTCTAAATTACCGGATTTGATCTTCTCAGCCGCTTCTTTAATCTTCTTAATTTCAGCCATCTCATCTGAGTCTACATTCCCATCTAAGTTAGCCAAGTATTCAGTCTGATCTATGATTACGTCTAGCAAATTCCTGCTGGGCGCAGCCATCATCACCAAACCAGATATGGATGTATCAGGTTCATGGGAATCAGAACTCTCACAGCAAATCTGGGCTATCTTTGGGCCTAACATTGCCCCCAAACTATGACCTACAACTACTATCCTATGGGGATCTATTTCTTCAACAGTCTTAAGGAGAGTCACTGCTGATACAGCATCTTCTATAGTTTCTTCTTTAACTGTCAGGTTTGCAGCTTCTTTTGGGTCCTGGCTCAGTTCTTTCTGGTACTCCTTAGTTCGTTTTTCATACCGCAACACAGCAATGCCCTGGGAAGCTAGACCCCATGCCAGGTCCTTGAATGGCTTGTTGGCCCCTACCGTTTCATCTCGGTCGTTAGGTCCTGAGCCGTGGACTAACACTACCGCTGCCACTTTATCATCTCTAGACGCCGACTTAGGTAAAGTAAGAGTACCGGGAAGGGCCCATTTACCTTCGCCTACTACAATTTCTTTTTCTACGAACAAATCTTCTTGAACATAAGGAGGAGGACTATACTCGGTAGCTGCTAAGTTTCCAAACCATAATCCGGCGATTTTTGCCTCGTTGTCGAAAACCACTTTTATATCCACAGAACCTTTATGGAAAAGCCCGGTCACGTAAACCACCCTGTATCCTGACTCTTCAGCAAATTCCACGTCTCTTACCTCTTGCCATTGGCCTGCTTGAGATAAAAGATCTGTCCATAGCTTTTTCAGTTCTGAAGCAGATATTGCCTTCTCCATTTTCTTATCAAATAAACTGCAAGCATCCTCCCATTTCCCCTGAGACATTGATATCACGAAATCCTTAGCAATTTCCTCTAATTCTTCTTGAGTCTTCAAGGGTTCAGAAGGCACTTTTGCACTGCACCCAGTGAATAGCAAGGCCAGAATAACTGCTTGGGTCAAAAACAGTGAGAACCTCAAACACATCTCTCCCTTCTGCGAATCTACGTTTGATATGATAAACTTTTAGTTGCACCTTCAACCAATTCGGCAATAATATCCGTAGCCGACATTATCCTAGAAATCCGCGTAGCGCCGGTGCCGGTAAACAGTACTCCGTTTTCCACGTCGCCTTTTTGGGCCAATGCAAGCGCTTCCAAAATACAATATTGACGGGAACAGTGTTTCAAGCAGCCACTACAGTTAAGTCTTTCCCAAGACTCAACTCCTTGCAAACCGTCGGTAAATCGATTGCGAATTGCCCTTCCCGGCATACCCACGGGACTTTCTATTATCACTATGTCTTCTTCTTTCAGGTTAAGATGGGCTCTCTTGAAAGCATCGTCAGCAGCACATTCAAAACTGGCAACAAAACGAGTGCCGAGTTGAACGCCATCTGCGCCCAATGCGAAAAACTCTGCAGCGTCTTCACCAGTAACTATGCCACCTGCAGCAATTACGGGCAGGTCAGTTGCTCCTCTAACCTCCCTGAAAACCTCTTTGAGAGTGCGAAATGTTCCTAGATGACCTCCTGCTTCGCCACCTTCAGCTACGATCGCTGAAGCGCCTAAACGAGTGGCCACCTCAGCAAGCCGCCCCGATGACACAATAGATATGGTGCTGATATTTGATTCTTTGCCCCATCGAAACATATCTCGCGAAAAACCCGCGCCGGACACTATGAAATCCACTCTTTCCTCGATAGCAGTTCGCATCAAAGCGGCAAAGTCTCTAATGGCAAATAATACGTTAACTCCAATAATGCCGTCTGTTCGGCTTCTCGCGTAACGGATCTCTGACCGCAGTTCTTCGCACGACATCCCAGTGCCTGCAATGGTGCCTACCCCACCAGCTTCTGCTACAGCAGCAGCTAACCTGCCTGTAGATACTCTAACAGCCATACCACCCTGGACAAATGGATAACGTGCCAAACGTTCCCCAATTCTCAACTTAGGCAGATCCATTACACCATCCCCTTTGAAAAATCACTCAATCCATCACATAAGATCACAGTCACCTGATTATACACACCTAACTGCAACTTGGAAAGTATATCAAAGATCCATGCAGGAAGTTATCTTAACATACCGAATCTATATCCTAGGAGGTGTTTGTTTTGGCTGGCAATAGCGACAGTTTTAGTATTGCATTAACAGGCGACTCTTTCATTACAACAAAGATCTCAGAATATAAGGAGCCTGACTTCGTTGAAGTCTTCGACATCATCAGATCGCAAGATCTGGGTTTTACCAATCTGGAAGTGCTTCTAAACGATTTCAAAGGAATCCCTGCAGCCCAAAGCGGCGGTACTTACGCTGGCGCTCCCACTGCGCTGGCAGATGAGCTAAAGTGGGCAGGGTTTCAGATAGTCGCAAGGGCAAATAATCATTCGCTGGACTATTCTTACGAAGGACTACGGATAACCACTGAGACCCTTAACAAGAAAGGCATAGTCCACGCAGGAGTAGGTGAGAATTTGGCGGAAGCCAGATCTCCCGCTTACTGTGAGACTCATTTCGGCAGAGTAGCGCTTTTATCCGCAAGTTCATCGTTTGCTCCTTGGGGAAGAGCAGGCCATACCAGACCTGACTTCCAAGGACGCCCTGGTTTATCACCTTTGAGATATGGAACTAAGCTCCTCGTGAAAAGCGAGCAGTTCCAAGTTTTAACTGAACTGCTAGAAGCTGCAGGCTTCGGATGGGTAAGAAGACAACAGAAAGATGGAGAAAAGGACGAGCCTGAGCAGAAAAGGCAGTTCTCGTTTGGCGACATAACGTTCGTAGAGTCTGACATCCCAGGCCTCCACACTGAACCTAATGAGAAAGACGTGGAAGAAATAACTAAGTGGATAAAAGATGCCAAACGGCAGGCTGATTGGGTCCTGTTCACTCTTCATGCTCACGAATCTCACTTGGATAGAACCGTTCCGGCTGAATTTGTAGTCCAATTTGCCAAGGCATGCATAGATGCGGGAGCAGATATGTTTATTGGACATGGACCCCATCTGCTCCGCGGAATAGAGATATATAATGGAAAGCCTATTTTTTACAGCCTAGGTAACTTCATTTTCCAAAATGATCTGGTTTATAAACATCCCCAGGACATATACGACAGATATGGGCTTTCGCTGGAAGCGACTCCAGCAGATATGTATGATACGAGGAGCAAAGGAGATAAGGCAGGTTTCCCAGCAGATCCAATTTACTGGGAAAGCGTGATCGCTGTGGTTCATTTCGAGAACAAAAAACCTGTTCGTGTCGAGCTCATTCCCATATCTTTGGGGCATGAGAAACGGAGATCCCAAAGGGGGAAGCCGCACGTAGCAAGGGGCGAAAAGGCTCAAAAGATATTAAATGATGTGAAAAAACTGTCAGAGCCTTTCAGTACGGCAATAGATATACGTAAGGACCGGGGGTTTATAGAACTATAGAACCTATAGAACCATGACAACCTTTCAAACGGGTTGCCCCAGTACATGGCAACCCGTTAGTTATTTGTATAACATCGGATTAAGAACGGCACAATTGTCGTGCAAAGTTAACTCCATATTATCCAGTTAACCAGCGAGCCTGTAATTACAGCCGCTAGAGTAAAAGGTAAACCGATACGCAAAAACTCAGGGAAAGAAACATCGTACCCTTCTCTTCGGAGCAAAGATACTGCTGCAATGTTTGCCGATGCACCTATTGGAGTAATGTTGCCCCCGAGAGTCGCGCCAAGCAGCAGCCCGAACATCATAACGTACGGCGACGTTCCAAGGCTATTGGCAACAATCTGCGCTGTGGGCAACATTGCCATGGTAAATGGAATGTTATCAACGAAAGCTGAAACCAGCACAGACATCCACACAATTGTAATATATGCACGAAACGCATTTCCTTTGGCTAAGTTGGATATAATGTTGGCCATGTCCATAACAAGTCCTGTTGACGTTAGGCTACCTACTACTATGAAAAGGCCGCACAATAGGAGTACAGTTGACCAATCCAGATCGTGGCGAAGATCAACGTGCTTGTATGCGGTAAGAGCGTTCCATAAAAGTGCAAATAAGGCATATCCCATTGCTATTGCTCCCAAAGCCCAATCAGGTCGATCGGGAATAAAACTTGAAACGGCCATGGTACCCATCATCATTAACATAATTATAGTTGGGACCCAGCTGGTCACGTGAACCGTCTCTACAGCCCCACAGCTGCCTTTGTAAATCTTCCGAAAAACGAGATAAAGTATGGAGAAAGCAGCTATCGCTCCTGCCTGAACCGAAAAGAATATTCCTGGACGACCATTCATCCAAAAGAAATCTGTAAATGTCATTTTCGCAGCAGATGCTAAAAGTATCGAGGTAGAGTCACCTACCAATGTGGCCGCTCCCTGCAAGTTTGCAGAAACGGCTATCCCTATTATAAACGGGACAGGGGTCACCTCTAACTGTTTGGATACTTCTATTGCAATGGGAACCACCATTAGGACTGTGGCAACGTTGTCGACGAAGGCGGAAATGCCTCCAGATAGAAGGCAAACTGCCATTACAGCGCCTGCAGCAGAGCGTCCAGGTGTAACAAGTACACTTGCCAGGTATGCTGGTAAGTTTGAATGAATCAGCAAATCGGAAATGATCATAGTGCCGAGGAAAATACCGAGCACATTCACGTTTATGCTTTCAACAGCTTCGCTAAAACTGATTACACCGGTGATGAGCATTACAGCTGCTCCACACCAAACCACAACGGGTGGTTTGCCTTTGTGCGATACAAGCATTACGTAGACTGCAAGAAATGTTATACCCGCTATAAGTTTTGGCTGCAACTTAGATCCTCCAGGCTTTAGTTATTAACTATTTTACATTATACCAAGGAGCAAAAGGAGCAAAAGGAGCAAAAGCAAAGCAAAGCAAAAGGGACGGGGGTTTTTGCTTCATTGAACCAGGGCCGGTAAGAGTGACGCAAAAACCCCCGTCCCTTTTGCTTCCTTTTGATTCACTACTTCCTACGCTTCACGTTCTTTGCTGAAAAATAGGGTTATGGAGAAAATGGCCACGGCAAATGCTACTTGGATGAGCATACTGGTGTGTATTGCGCCTAGGTTTTGGGGACTCGGGTCCGACAGAAGTGAGATGGCATCGTTAGCTTTTACGAACCAGTAAGATGGCAGAAACTTGCTCACGGCAAGAACTGGTTTGCTCATTATGGACTGGGGAACATATACTCCGCCTAAGAAGCATAGTCCCAAAGTAACTACGTTTACTACTCCTTGTTGAGCGTTTTGGCTTCTCACGAAGGTACCTATGAGAAGACCGATAGAGGCACATACGAGGGTAAAAGAAAGGGCGTTCAGGGAGTACAATCCTAAGACACCGGCCTCAAACAGGCTCTTACCGTGCATGATTAGACCGCCAATCATGAGGATCCCCCAGCATCCTATGGCAAATACAGTATGACCTGCAGCCAACTCCAGATTCATGCGCCTTCTTGGAAGCGGAGAACACAAATTGCGCATGTAAAGGTCAGGTTCATTGAAACTAATCATGATCGTGCTCACACCTATTGTTATGAGGGCAAGAAGGGCGTATGCGCAGTAATTGAAGTAATAGTAGTAACCTGTTTGATATCCCACACTAACCGCCGCTTGACCTATCATCGTAACCGGTACCTCAACTTGGAGATCGTCCATTGCCGATGAAATGATCCACGACAATGAGTCGCTCTCACCTGTTCCTCCATACGTCTTGTAGAGATTCACAGTATCGAGGAATCTGTTAATGATGATGTCCACATAATAACTCTCAGTAGATCCCGGAACGATTATCTTTTGGATAGAGCACTTCTCTCCGGATACAAATGCATCTGAAAAACCAGATGGGATAATGGCAACATACTCCATTTGTCGATGAAACAGCGCATCCTGAAGTTTCTCCGGTTCGTCGGGGCAATCTACAACCTTGCACACCTTTTCCAGATACTGTGTAAGCCCCCGGGATATCTCTCCATCTGTATCTCTATTTATAATTGCCACAGGAACCTGGGTCTGCTCGAAGCCCATTGGTCTGGCTTGAGGCGCAATAAATGAAAACAGCACCGCAAGCCCTATAAACACAACGAAGTTAATCGCCAGACTCGCCACGGCACCGCGCATGACTTTGAAATATGCCCTAAATACTTGCATACTCGTCCCTCCTCAGTATTGCAAAGCTAGCTACACAGAAAACCGCTGAGATGAGGCATAGCATCCCTATATTAATGAAGAACCGACGATGGGTATCGAATACGTAGAGACTGTAGAAGGCATCAGCTATAAGAGCAGCGGGGTTTATGTAGGAAAGGAAGGGTACCTTCACCGAAACGATGTACTTCATATCAACCCACATCAAACCCGCCAAAAAACTCATTGCCATAGTCGACCCAATCAGGATCCCTGTCTTCACACCCTCATGTCCACGTACTAACGTGCCTATGAAGCTTCCATATGAAACGCCCGCTATGCACCCAGCCAGACAGGTCAGCATCACGTAACCAATTTGACTGCCAAACTTAACTCCCAATGCAAGGGAGAGATAGGCTAAGAGAATCAATATCTCAAAAAAACTTATCACTAAAGCCGCTGCCGAATCTGCTAGGACTACCACCATCTTGTGAGTAGGTGCAACGCTCCGCCGCGCGCCCAGATCGGAGAGATCTGCTTGAATATCGGTGGCATTGCGCAGACCCCAGGAATGGCTATACATACAAGCCATAGCCAAGAGTGCGTAGAAATAGACGAGGTTCATATTTGGAACAACACCCGAAAAAGATATCTGCTCTGTGTAGTCCCTTCGGTAACCATTTTCGCTTTGCATTCCTTCTATGAGGTCAGAAACAACCTGGGGATTCCTCGATATTATGTTAGCAACAGTCTTAGTTGTCTGTAGGTGCTCATCTAGGATCATCTTAAGTATGCTCTGATATATGCCCGGTTCCTTTACTGTGAGTCTTACAGGTTCGCCTGCGGTTATGATGCCCGAAACCGCTCCTTCATTGAGTAACTCCTCAGCACCTTTTTCATCGGCATAGACCGGGTCAAGCATGTGATTTTGTCCTGCCGAAGACAATTCCTCCAAGATAGCCTGCAGGGATGGATCATTTCTGTAATCTTCGTTATCTACCACGGCTACTTCTATGGGCTGAAACTTCTCTGATTCGGTAGTCAGATGACCAAAGGCAACGTGAAACATGGTGCCCAGTAGAATCGAGAAAATAAGGGTCCAGAAAACCAAATCCCTATCCCGAACAAGACATTTCAGCCTGTAGCTAAACACGTGCCCAAACATTTCCTCATCCTCCTCATTCTCTAAGCTGCTTGCCGGTAATCTCGAGGAACACATCATTTAGGGTAGGTTGCTGTGAAAACACCCTGTTGAAAGATATCTCTCGCGATTTCAAATAGTCGAGGAGGTTAAGAAGGTTATGAAGTCCACCGTCAAAATACACCGTAAGGTGGTCATCTTCATAGTATGCTCTCGATACATTGGGGAGCTGTTGAATTCTATCAAGGTCTTCAGACTCCAATTTGTAAATCTCCACCACTACAGTTTCTCCGCTGTTCACCATAGCCTTAAGTTCCTCAATTGTGCCTGTAGCCAGCGGCTTTCCTTGATCCATGATCACCACTCGATTGCACAGTTGCTCGACTTCTTCCATGTAGTGGGAGGTATAAAGTACGGTGGTCCCTTGGCGATTGAGTTCTCGTATGCCTTCAAGAATGCTGTTTCTGCTCTGAGGATCTACGCCTACCGTAGGCTCATCTAGTATCAGAAGTTCCGGCTTGTGGACAATGCCACATGCTATATTCAGCCTGCGCAACAATCCGCCCGAAAGTTTCCTCGGGTAGAATTTCCGAAAAGCGTCCAATTCGACAAAGTCAATCGCTTCGTCCACTAACTGGCGACGAGCAGCAGCATCTTTGACATACAGCCCGCAGAAATAGTCTACATTTTCGTCTACCCGCAATTCTTTGAAAACAGCTACGTTTTGCATAACAATGCCAATTCTCTGTTTTATGTCATACGCATCCGGCCTCATTTCTTTCCCGAATACTCTAATAGTCCCCTTATCGTACTTGAGCAACGATAAAACGCAGTTTATGAGAGTGGTCTTGCCCGAACCGTTAGGGCCCAGCAAACCCACGATCTCGCCTTCGCTTACCTCCAAGTTGAAATGATCCAACGCAACCAAATTCCCATACCGTTTGACCAGGCTCTGTATCTCGATGATCATAAGCACTCCTCCAGACTATCGATACCATTTGACTTCTTTGACATTTTTCGAAACAGTTTTCGTGGGAAAAATCAATTGGACTCAAAAACCCAATCATGTCTAGTATCCCAGCAAATCATCACAATAGATCTGTGCGCTGGCGACCCATATCCTCTATCACCACATTACTCCTTCCGTGTTTCTTACGGTAAGTGTTTATAATCACATTTTCGAGGTGACAGAAGTCATGAAATTAGCGATTCTACGACTATTTGTTATCTCAGTAATGCGGTAGGCACTGCGGTTGCCACCGGACTTGTCTGAACTTGTCTGAGTTCCGTAGAGTCATGGGATTCTAGTTGATACAACCC
>DGFF01000088.1 GCA_002391545.1 Candidatus Fermentithermobacillaceae bacterium UBA3907
AGATGTGTAAGAGCGCATTTGGTTACACAGGCGTACAAAGAGCATGAGGGCAAGGTACCCGTGCCTATACTCCGGGCGCTAACATTTAAGAAGTTAATGGAAGAAAAAGAGATATTTATCGGTGAAGATGAGCTAATAGTGGGCGAAAGGGGGCCGCGTCCCAAGGCTACTCCCACATTTCCAGAGTTGTGTTGTCACACTCTTGAGGATTTCGAAGTAATAGACAGCAGAGAGAAGATTTTCTTCAGAGTAGATGATAACGCAAGGGAAATTCAAGAGAAGGAAATTATACCTTTCTGGCAAGAACGAGCCATACGGCACAAAATCTTCCAGGAGATGAGTGATGAATGGAAAGATTGTTACGAGGCCGGGATTTTCACTGAGTTCATGGAACAGCGAGCACCTGGTCACACAGTTGCCGATGGAAAGATATACCAAAAGGGGTTTTTAGATTTTAAGAAGGACATAGAGAACGCCCTAGAAAACCTAGATTTTTTCAATGATCCTTACGCTTCTGATAAGAAAGATGAGCTTACAGCCATGAGTATCTGCTGCGATGCCTTGATCACGTATGGGCAAAGACATGCAGAAAAGGCTCTCGAGCTTGCTGAGAAAGAAACCGATCCTCATCGCAAAGAAGAACTCCTGAAGATAGCTGAAGTTTGCAGTTGGGTTCCGGCGAACGCTCCTAGAACTTTTCACGAAGCTTTGCAAATGTATTGGTTTGTCCATATTGGAGTTATAACCGAGCTTAACACCTGGGATTCTTTTAATCCTGGCAGGTTAGACCAGCATCTTTACCCGTTTTACAAGAAGGGAATCGAGGATGGAACCTTGACGAGGGAAGATGCCAAAGAGGTTTTGGAGTGTTTCTGGATCAAGTTCAACAACCAGCCTGCACCTCCCAAGGTAGGTATAACCCTTCAGGAAAGCGCCACATACACAGATTTTGCCAATATCAACAATGGAGGACTAACTCCAGAAGGTTATGACGGAGTTAACGAAGTCACCTACCTTATTCTTGACGTCATCGACGAAATGCGGCTTTTGCAGCCGAGTACCAATATTCAACTTAGTCAAAAGAGCCCCGATAAGTTCCTCAAACGTGCTTTGGAAATCGTAAGGCAGGGATGGGGGCAACCTTCCATTTTCAATGCTGATGTTGTGGTTCAGGAGATGCTGAGACAAGGTAAGTCTGTAGAGGACGCTAGGAGCGGTGGCACTAGCGGCTGTGTGGAGACAGGTTGCTTTGGTAAAGAGGCGTATATTTTAACTGGTTACTTTAATCTTCCAAAGATACTTGAGATAACTTTAAATAACGGCATAGATCCTAGAACCGGAAAGAAATTGGGGATAGAAACTGGAGATCCTAGAAACTTCAAATCGTTTGAAGAACTTATGGACGCCTACAGAAAACAGATGAACTATTTTCTGGATGTCAAGATAAGGGGAAACAACGTAATTGAGAACCTTTACGCAAAATACATGCCGTGTCCATTTTTATCTATCATCGTAAGCGATTGTATAGAAAATGGCAAAGACTATAACGCAGGTGGGGCCAGGTATAATTCAAGGTATATACAGGGAGTTGGGATCGGATCAATAACTGATAGCTTGACATCAATAAAAAAGCATGTTTTTGATGACAAGTCTATTTCTATGGATACCCTTCTTGAAGCGCTGGAACGCAATTTTGAGGGGTATGAGATTTTGCGGCAGAGGTTTTTGAATCATACTCCCAAGTACGGCAATGATGATGACGAAGCAGATCAAATCATGGTACAAGTGTTTAACATGTTTTTTGAGGGAGTTGATGGGCGGCCTAGCCCAACAGGAGCAACCTACCGAATCAATATGCTTCCTACTACATGCCATGTGTACTTCGGTTCTGTAACCGGGGCTACTCCAGATGGTAGGCTTGCAGGTCAGCCCCTTTCAGAGGGAATTTCTCCGGTTCAGGGAGCAGATAGGCGCGGACCTACTGCGGTTGTTAAGTCTTGCAGTAAGATGGACCATGTAAAGACTGGCGGAACCCTGCTGAACCAGAAGTTCACACCGAAATTGTTAGAAGGTCAGACGGGAATAGACAACTTAGCCCATCTGATCCGAGCATATTTCCGGTTAGGGGGTCACCATATCCAGTTCAATGTAGTTAGCGCTGAGACTTTGCGGGATGCTCAAAGGAATCCTGAGAATTACCGGGACCTTATAGTACGCGTTGCAGGATACAGCGATTACTTCTGCGACCTAACCAAAGCTCTTCAAGATGAGATTATATCCAGAACGGAGCATACAACTCTTTGAACGCAGTTTTAGAATTTGATTTTTAGATCACAACGGCCTTCTACGCAGGTGTTCAGCCTGTTCAGGAGGCCGTTCATTTTCCTCTACCCGTGTATTGTAGGAATATCACAATAATTTTTGTGTCGCCATTTGGTCCTATCTTGTACCAATGTCTGTTAGCTTAAATAGTGATTAATAGTAATGTAGGTGTGTGCATTTTGTCACAAAGTTTACAGGGAATCTTTGAACTACGGCGAATGTAACAAATAGTCATTAAGAGTTACGTAGATTTTTGTTTAGTTTGAAAGGAGGCATAGGTCTTT
>DGFF01000069.1:0-4760 GCA_002391545.1 Candidatus Fermentithermobacillaceae bacterium UBA3907
ATCCAGTTGGTCATAAAGCCGCCGTAACTTCCACCAGTGACGCCCAAATTATCTTGGTCAATTATCCCTTGAGACAGGGCGCAATCCACCCATGTCATGAGGTCATCATAGTCCATGCCACCGTAGTCGCCTATTACAGCGTGGAGAAACTCCTGGCCGAAACCATCGCTTCCACGAGGATTGGTGTAGATTACCGCATAGCCGTTAGAAGCTAGTATTTGGAACTCGAAGAAGAAATTCCATCCATACATAGATGCAGGTCCCCCGTGAATTTCCAAAATTGTAGGGTACTTTTTATCTTCTTGGTAACCTACAGGTTTCATGATCCACCCTAAACGATCCTGCCCGTCGCTGGACTTAAACTGTATCTGTTCTGGTTCGCTTAGGTAAACTTCGTCTAAGAGAGCTTTATTTTCCGAAGTGAGCATAGTTTCGGTGTCTGAATCTAGGTGAAAGACTCCTACATCGCCTACACGGGTAGGGTGGGAAACCGCTATAGCAAAGGTTTGACCTGAGTTATCCAGGGTAAATCCGAAAATTTGGCGATTACCCCCTAGTATTAAGGCGACGTTGCCACCTTCAATGGAAACGGAAAACAGTGATGTGTTGCCGCTATCACTAGATAGAAAATATACTTGGTTTCCATCAGGACTTATGACGGGCCCGTTTTCAGAAGATCCAAAATGACTATCGCCTGCCATGCTATCTCCAACAGAACGGTCAAAAGAGCTAGTGAGCAAGATTGAATCGCCGCCTTCTGAAGGCACCTTCCAGATTTTGTTTAGGGTTGCTGCGCCGTATTCGCGCTTATGACCTGCGTAAACAATGAATTTTCCATCTGGCGTCCAAACTGGCGAAAACGATGGCCCTTTACTATCTGTGAGTTTTTGGGGCTCACCACCATCTGAAGCAACTCGGAAGATGTCAATAATCCAGGGAACATGGTCTGCATTTTCCTGCCTGTTCGCACAAAAAGCGATGCATTTGCCGTCAGGTGACCAAGAAGGACTGAAGTGATCAAAGTCACCTGAGGTTATCTGTTTGACCGGTTGGTCTTGGTCAACTTCCTTAACGAATAAGTGGGTCCTTCTTGAGCCTATTAGCCCCATGGCAGCGTCTGATTTCATCTTCAGCCTGGTTACCAAGGTAGGCTCCTCTAATTTCTTTTTCTTTTCCGCTTCTTTTGCCTTTTCATCTAGGGGTTTTTCCAGTTCTTCTGGTGTATCTTCAGGATCTACCGGGGCAGTAAAGCAAATCTTTTTGCCGTCTGGAGACCAAACTGGGTTGGAGGCACCTCGGCGCATTTTAGTAAACTGTAAGGCTTCGCCTCCTCTAGTTTCCATGATCCATATTTGGTTATCTTCAGTTCTGTCGGAAACGAAAGCAAGTTTGGTTCCATCAGGAGACCATCTTGGGCACGTGTCTCTTTTCGGTCCTGAAGTAAACGGCCTTGGTTCGCTACTGCCGTCGGTGGGAACTACCCATATGTTACTTCTGTATTCCTTTGTTTTCTCATCAATCATTGTCCGTACATATGCCAATTGCTTTCCGTCTGGAGATATTTGGGGATCAGAAACAAAGATTAGTTTGTAGAGATCATCAGTAGTAAGTCTTCGTTTGTTTGTCAAACTAGACCACCTCCTTATTCTCGTAGATATGACTGAGCTTCATCATAGGAATCAAATATTCCTGCATTGTTGGGAAGAATAAAACAAAAAACACCTTAATTCGCTTCTCGTGTACGCACATAGGTGCCTGGAGATACTTGGAAGTGCACATCACCTGACGTCAAATCGCTTATGTGTGACTGCAAAGTGGGTATAGTTTCGGGAACTGCAAATGCTTCTAAAGCCACTTTTTCGGCGTAGGATATATCCTTAATTACACAGTTATATGCTTTGACTAGTCTTTCTACTTTTTCAAAATTACTATAATCCACAGTTATTCTAATTAAGTCATGATATCTATACAAACCTAGCCCGGCGTCATCAAGAGCTAAAGATGCAGCGTTGGTATATGCCCTGATTAATCCACCTGCACCTAGTTTGGTTCCCCCGAAGTATCTGGTTACAGTACAGACCACATTTTGCAGGTCTCGCTTTTTGATTACTTCTAGAACGGGATACCCTGCTGTCCCTTTTGGTTCTCCGTCATCTGACGCCTTTTCAGCGAAGTCACCTAGTCCTACTGAATACGCGTATACGCAATGGGTAGCTCCAGGATGGGCCTGCCTGACAGAAGCTATGAACTCCAAAGCTTCTTCTTCTGAAAAAACAGGTGCAGCTTGCCCAATGAACCGAGACTTCTTTACAATTATTTCCGATTTCCCTACGCGCATAGGAGCGACGAATTCCATTTCCTTACCACCTGATGCCAAATAATCGGCTCTAATTTTGGTAAACCTACTACTTCAGATTCTATCTTTATAGGTAAAACCTATCAAATTATGAGACGTTCAATCTTGCCTAGGGTGGTAACCTACCAACGAAACAATTTAAATGGACTCGCGTCAAATACTAAATGGCAACGGCAGAATTAAGCCATGGAGGTGAGTAAAGATGTATAGATCTAAAAGTGAGAAACGTACCTGGAAGGTCGCCCTTGGGATTTTGATTTTGATGTGCTGTTTCGCAGTTCAAAGTTTGACAGGTTCCTACGCCAATGCCCAACAGCCTGATAAGAGGCTGATATCAGTAACAGGTGAATACACTCTCTACGTGAAACCGGATGTAGCCAGGGTGAGTTTCGGAGTTGAAACTGATGGCAAGACGGCTAAAGAAGCTCAGTCTACCAATTCTAAGCTAATGAACCAGGTCATATCGAAACTTGCATCCTGTGGAATTTCAAAAGAGGACATACAGACTTCTAATTTTAGTTTATATCCTATATATGAAATGCCAGAGGACGGACGGGGTACCAGAGCAGTGTTGATATCTTATAGATGCAACAACACTGTTACAGTAAGGATAAAAGACGTCTCAAAAACAGGAGAAATAATTGATGCTGCGGTGAACGCCGGTGCTACAAATGTGACCAACATTTCTTTTGGAGTGCTAGACTCTAAGAAATACGAAGATCAGGTTCTAGCCAAGGCGGTGGAGAATGCAAGGCACAAAGCTGAGGTCATGGCCAAAGCGGCCGGTGTTACTATTAAAGATGTTTTCAGCATCTCCGACGGATGGGTCAGCGTATCATCTACCCGTGACTATATGAAGATAGCGCAGGTAGAACTTGATTCATCGCCAATAGAGCCAGGAGAGGTAGCAATATCTGCCACAGTTCGAATGGAGTTTATTTTCTAAAAGAATGATCCAATAAGGATTCTAGCACGCTTTTTCCTCTAACCCCCTGCGGAAAAAGCGTTTTTCTATTCCCCTGCAAACCTAAACAGTGATAAGTTATATCAAATGGGTAACGTTTCTGCATGTAAAGAGACTTAGGTGTGGTAGGAGGGAGCTAGGTGAGGATTAGGACTGTTCTTTGTGATCTTTTAGACATTGAGTACCCAATTATCCAAGGCGGAATGGCCTGGGTTGCTACTGGGGAGCTAGCAGGTGCTGTAAGCGAATCAGGTGGCTTGGGAGTTATAGGTGCTGGAAATGCTCCTCGCGAGGTAGTTAGAAACGAAATTCGAAAAACAAGGTCGCTAACGGATAAGCCTTTCGGCGTGAACGTGTATCTTCTTTCGCCCTTTGCCGAAGAAATCATGGATCTTGTCATCGAGGAGAAAGTGCCAGTAGTGGTGACTGGAGCAGGAAATCCAGGAAAATATGTACCTAAACTTAAAGAAGAAGGTATCAAAATCCTATCTGTAGTTGCCTCAGTGAACCTGGCGATAAGGCTTGAGCGTTCAGGTGTAGATGCGGTAATAGCAGAAGGCTTGGAGTGTGGAGGGCATATAGGTGAAATTGCAACTATGCCTTTGGTTCCACAAATAGTGGATGCGGTATCTATTCCAGTGGTGGCCGCAGGAGGCGTCTACGACGGAAGAGGTTTGGTCGCTGCTCTCGCCTTAGGCGCTAGCGGAGTTCAGATGGGAACTAGGTTCGTCTGCGCCAAAGAATGTATAGTGCATCCAAATTACAAGAAGGCGATCATTGACGCTCGAGACAGAAGCACTGTCGTGACAGGCCAGAGCACTGGTCATCCCGTAAGGGTGCTTAAGAATAAGCTATCTACAAAGTTTTTGGAGGCAGAAGGTAAAGGTCTTTCGCCTGAAGAAATCGAGAGAATAGGTGAAGGAGCGCTAAGACGAGCGGTTGTGGAAGGAGATGTAGAATACGGTTCTTTAATGGCAGGGCAAGTAGCAGCAATGGTGAAGAAAGAAGAATCGTGCAAAGAGATTATAGACGACATCATTCTTGGCGCTGAAAAAGTACTGAAAAGTTTGTGTAGCATGTCAAAAAATCATTGAAAGCGAGTGAGGATTTTATGTTTCGAGATCGCCAGGACTATGCTGAACCTTACAGGATCAAAATGGTGGAAAAAATAAATCTTGTGGATAAGCCAACCAGGGAGCAATTGATAAAAGAAGCAGGCTACAATGTGTTTTCCCTTCCCGCTGAAGCGGTCTATATAGACCTTCTAACCGATAGCGGTACGGCAGCAATGTCCGATTATCAATGGGCAGGTATGATGATGGGTGATGAATCGTACGCTGGAAGTAAAAATTATTATCATCTAAAAGACTCGGTAAAAGACGTGATGGGTTACGATTACGTAGCGCCAACCCATCAAGGTCGAGGGGCAGAGCACATACT
>DGFF01000069.1:5014-6058 GCA_002391545.1 Candidatus Fermentithermobacillaceae bacterium UBA3907
AACTGCCTGGCCCAAGTAGGTTATGATGTAGATGCCGAAGTTCCTTTTAAAGGTAATTTTGATCTGGATCTCTTAGAAGAAGAGATCAGAAAAGACCCGAGCAAGGCAGCCCTTATACTCATCACAATTACATGCAATAACAATGGTGGTCAGCCTGTATCCATGGAAAATATAAAGGGTGTAAAAGGGATTGCAGATAAATATAATATTCCAGTGTTCTTTGATGCGGCTAGATTTGCAGAAAATGCGTACTTTATAAAACAACTTGAGCCTGGGTTTGAGGATAAGGCAATCGGTGACATTGTGAAAGAGATGTTTTCATATGGCGACGGTTGCACCATGAGCGCCAAAAAAGATGCTTTGGTTAATATAGGAGGTTTCCTGGCTTTTAGAAAAAAGGAAGACTACGAGAAGGCGTTGGAATGGCAGATACCCTTCGAAGGATTTGCAACCTATGGAGGACTTGCAGGAAGGGATCTTGAAGCCATCGCCCGGGGGCTCCGAGAGGTGTTAGATGAGTATTATCTTGAGGACAGGATCGGTCAGGTACGCTACTTAGGTTCTCTACTTTCAGCGTGCGGGGTTCCCATTGTTAAACCAACTGGGGGACACGGTGTATATGTGGACGCCAAGAGCCTGCTGCCTCATTTACCCCGAAATCAATTCCCTGCTCAAGCTTTGACCGTCGAGTTATATTTAGAAGGGGGAGTAAGGGGTGTAGAGCTGGGCGGCTGTGCGTTTGGTCATAAGGATCCTGAGACTGGCGAAGACGTCTGGCCTGAATTGGAACTGGTACGTCTTACCATCCCCAGAAGGGTATATACTGACAGGCACATGGATTATGTGGCTAGGACCTTACGAGCAGTAAAAGAGCGAGCTTCATCTGTAAGAGGGCTAAAAATTGTACACGAAGCCCCTGTGCTACGGCATTTCACTGCAAAGTTCGAAAGAGTATGAATTGATGTTGTATAGATGCGTTGCCTAGGTTCTTCTTTGTTTGTATATATGACACAAGAACCTAGGCAACGCTTTAGGCTAACCTTA
>DGFF01000069.1:6359-8032 GCA_002391545.1 Candidatus Fermentithermobacillaceae bacterium UBA3907
GCAAGTATCTGGTTTTTCCTGTCTTTTTTGTGTCCTAATTTCGCCACCAAATACCCTGCAACTCCTTTTATAACCAAGGTCCACGGCGCCCAAATCACATACCCACCTAACACATCGGCCAGAGCAGAGCCTAACGCACCTGCTACAATTCCGTAAAGAGGACCGAGAGCGAGTGAAACAGCGTAGATAACTCCGTCTCCTAAGTGGACATAGCCTGTAGCGGTAGGTAATTTCAAGAACATAGTAGAAACGAGCACTATTGAAGTTACCAGCCCTAAGACTACCAATGTGAGTAAAGAACTATGACTCTTTTCCATCAGAAAACCCCCTAACAAAACTATTTGAGTCTGGCTACTTCAGGGGGTTTTAGTAATTAGGCAACTGTGGGTATAATAGAAATATCCCCAGTCTCCTCCCATTCGGACTATCACTGTCGGCGCCGGAATTTCACCGGACTCAACCGCTGAGGCTGTCGGGCTCGTCCGCTTAAAACCACGCGGCATTACCACCGGTCGGGAATTTCACCCTGCCCCGAAGACTGCCACCATCATTATACACCCAATGGTGAAGCATGGGGACGGTTCTCGTGCTTCCTACTCAACCAGTTCCACAGGTGCCAAAACTGTCTCTGTAATATACCCTAAACGCCATATAGCGGCGCCTTTTATGCCGTATCTTTTAGTAAGATTTAACCTAACCTTAAGACTAACCGCATCCTCTAGAAATGCCTGGTGACGTCCTTGCAGATCTTCCCACTCTAGGTAGTTACACAAGTACTGAGGTACAAAACCTCTTTCATGCATTTGTCTCACCCTATTATCTGAGAACTTGATGTCCCCATCTTTAGCGGGTGGCCTAGAATGTAGATAGGTTCTGTCCCCTGCCGTGACATACAAAGTACCGTAGGCAGGAATGCTCAGAATGACTTTTTGAGGGTCCACCAATTCTATTTCCATCTTCACTGCTTCATCTACTTTGTCGAATGGCGCTGTTGGCGTGGGAATGGACATGTCTTCGTAGCCATAAGCCATAAGCACGATGAAGTCTGCTATTTGGCCGATATACTCATGGTCATAGCCCTTGTAAGCACTATTTAAAGGGTGCACAGCAACCCCCATGGGCTTATCTCCCAACAAACCACTTAGCTCATCTAAGAACGCATTGAAGTTTCGCATATCAGAATCAGCTTTAGATGGGTCTAGGCCAAGCCCTTCAAAATCAATGAGCACTCCATCATACTCTAAAGCCATAATAGAAATATCTTTTGCGAGTTTGCCACGCAGCACCTGCTCTTCGAGGATCGCAGATATATTGCTATGTTGATGGTCTGCAAAATACATGGAATAAACTTCAACGTCATGCCGTTTTGCTTCAAGGATGACCGAAGGCCAACCACTG
Source organism: Candidatus Fermentithermobacillaceae bacterium UBA3907 (assembly GCA_002391545.1). Lineage (GTDB taxonomy): Bacteria > Bacillota > Sulfobacillia > Fermentithermobacillales > Fermentithermobacillaceae > UBA3907. The sequence goes on from DGFF01000069.1 coordinate 7,758, forward strand.
GGCTTTTGAAACCCAGTTGGGTTTTGTTCTGCCGTTACGGTTCCATCTTCTTGCACAAAGAACCAGCCTGCAAATATTCCCTCCATATCTTCTGCTAGACATGGTGACTTGGTGTAGGGATAATTACTGCCAAATAAATCCTGCCAGCTGGAATAATTTAACGAACCTAATGCATAAAAACCCCAAATTTCAACGGGTTCCTCAGGAGAACTTATATAAACGGATCGGGTATTGTCATCCCACGCTACATCATAGCCCAAGATCTCGCTAAAAAG
>DGFF01000069.1:8321-12058 GCA_002391545.1 Candidatus Fermentithermobacillaceae bacterium UBA3907
TTCCCCTTTGGAATAGGTGACGACCTTATTTTTTGAGTCCCATCCAATGGTCGCTCCCAAACTTTCCCCAAGCGCTCTGATAGGTACCATAGTGTAGCCATTTTCAATGTAGGGAGTTATTGGACAATTCACGGGGGCCATATCAAGAAACACATTTACGTAAGGTGGTTGAGCTGGAACCACCTTCAGATTTATGGTTTTTGATATGTCGCCGTTTGGGCGCAGCTGAGCTAGGCTGAAAGATGGCTTCACCGCTACCATCAGCAAGCAAATGGCAATTGAGACCATAACACATTTTCCCATGTTCTTTGACATCTTTGTAAAATCAAACAATCTTTTTCCTCCTTTCAACATCTCGTCTTTAAGACCGTTCATGTTGCGATATAATGGGCCTGTTTCTATACAGTCCTTATGTAACTATTAATTCGCTCAAGATACCTTTCTCAGGGTACATAAGTGTTATTATAAACTAGTATAACTTACTAGTTTGGAGGTAGTCTGGAATTGGAGCCCAAATCAAGTAACGGGACAAGTAGTTGGACTAGAAGCGTATTGGTTTTATCTGTAGGTTGGTTTCTTCTTTATGCTGCGAGAACCATATTATCTGTCACCCTCAAAGATATCGCAGACTACTGGATGCTATCTGAGTCAGTTCTTGGCTTGATAAGCTCAAGTTTCTTTCTGGCTTACACAATTCTGCAAATACCTACTGGTTTTTTAGCCGATAAATTTGGCTCCAAGAAGGTTCTTCTCGTCGGCTTTAGTCTTCAGTCTGTTGCAGTGTTATTAAGCGGATTTGCCGCAACTCCTCAGCAATTTCTGCTGGGGCGAGTCTTTTCTGGCGCTGGCCAAGCAACGTATTTCGCGTGCCAATTTGCAATTATCAGCAATATTGTTCCAGAGGAGAGAAAAGCGCTGGGTAACAGCGCATCTGTTGCGGGATCGGCTCTGGGAACAGGTCTGGGGATGATTTTCGGAAGGCTTCTTTCGAATACTTCTATAGGCTGGCGACTCCCGTTCATCATTTTGGGGAGCATATCAGTTATTTTTATTCTCGCCATAAAAAAATATGTGCCAGAACCTAAATTCCAGATGTCACCTGCTAACCAAGGTGTCACTGTCAACAGTCCAGAAAGCAGGAATGTGCCTTCTCGATACAAACCAGCTATGCTCCTTACTTTGTTTTCTGTTACGCATTTTTTGAGCATGTACGGGTTTTACCTTATGCTTACCTGGCTCCCTTACTATCTTGAAATAACCCAAGGTTTTAGCCCGGCTCTTTCGGCTAGTATACCGGTAGTTATGCCTTTCGTAATGGCACCCGCCACAATTCTTGGAGGGTATATATCAGATAAAACGGGGAGTAAGTCCTCTGTGGTAAATGTTTGCCTTCCAATCTCAGCGATCGCCACTTTGGCCATACCAAAGGCAAATAGCACCTTAACGCTCATTCTTCTCCTAGCTCTTTACGGGGCTACCGGTAAACTTGTTATAGATCCTGGACTGATTTCTTACGTGACCGAAAGTTCACCTCCGGAGTCTCGAGGCACTATGCTGGCCCTTTTTAATTTTGCCGGTGCCCTAGCTATGGCAGTAGCTCCAGCGGTAACAGGTTATATAGCTGAGGCAAAAGGGAATTTTGACCTTAGTTTTTTCATGGCAGGCGCGTTTAGTCTGCTCGCTCTAGCGTCATTTACTGCGGCGGTAAGAATGTTTGAAAAGGGTGTAGGCGAATTATCTGACTCGACGGAAAATTAACGGAAAACTAAAAGAATATGAAACGCCAAAGGAAGCGTACAATTCGAATTAGCCCAACCAAAACTGTGGATATGAGCAAAGCGGCGATCAAAGATATAAAACTTATGTGCTTGCCCATAAGTAGAGCAACTCCGAGCACTACGAGGAATATACCAAGGCAACCAGATATGCAGCCCAATAAAATCACCTCTTTAAGTTATAAATGCCTCAATCATCTAGTACGCGACTTGAATTGATAGGTCTCAGACAAGTACATTTTACCTTATCCGACTATTAATTATTTAATTTGCCCAGAAAAACAAGGCTAAAAAGAGGAATTTCTTCGGCGAGAGCGAATAGCCCCCTAGAAAAGCAGTTATGCTTCTCATTTGTTCGGCAACGACACACTTTCCGTTAAACATGTTAAGGAGGGAAAATAATGGCACTTCCAGAGTTGACTCAGGAAGAAAGGATGGCGGCGCTAGAAAAGGCGCAAGACATGCGAAGGGCAAGGGCAGATCTTAGAGCACAACTAAAGAAGGGCGAAGTAACGCTCGAAGAAGTTCTTAACCGCGATGATCCGGTTGTTGCGAGGATGAAGGTTTCGTATCTACTACAGTCAATGCCGAGAGTAGGCAAAGTCAAAGCCGAAAAAATCATGAAGGAGATAGGCATAAACGAATCAAGGCGGGTTCAGGGCCTTGGCAAACGGCAGAGACAAGCGCTTCTTGCGCATTTTCAGGATTCGTAGGTTCTAAGAGCGATTTTTTCAACAATCTAGAGAGGCAGTTTTTGAAAAATGAAAAAAGGTTTGCTGTTCGTGATTACCGCTCCCTCAGGATGTGGGAAGGGTACTTTACGGCGTGCATTATTAGATGAGTACACTGATATTAAATTCTGTCCTTCTGTTACTACTAGACAACCCCGTCCAGGTGAGGTGAACGGGGTTGACTATACTTTTGTCTCTGTGCCTGAGTTCATGAGGAGAAGGGATAATGATGAATTTGTCGAATGGGCAGAAGTGTATGGCAACTATTATGGAACGCCCAGAGAGGACGTGGAAAAAGCCCTTGACGAAGGTTCCATCGTTATATTGGAAAAAGATGTTCAGGGGGCTCGTGCCTTAAGACGAGTTTATCCAGAAGGGATCTTCATATTTATCCTTCCACCATCTATGGACGAACTAAAAAAGAGAATTGAATCTCGCGGCACTGAGAATGAGTCAGAGAAGACTTTGAGAATTGAAAGCGCCCACAGGGAAATTGCAGATCTCAGTGACTTTGATTATGTTATTATAAATACTGATATGGAACGAGCGAAAGATAGACTAGCTGCAATTGTACTTGGGGAAAGAGTTGCTCATGGACTTTACCCTTGTTAAATTAAGAGGAGGTTAACCGATGACAACCCCAACCCTGCGGGATTTAATTGAAAAGACAGGATCTAAGTATTTATTGGTAGTTGGAGTTGCTAAAAGAGCAAGGGAAATAATAGATATGAAGGAACACAAGTTATTGGAAGTGAAGAAACCTGTTACTATTGCTATTGAGGAGATAGCAAAGGGCGATGTTGTTATAAAATATGTGCCCCGGGAGTCTGTCACCTGATGTGACATAAAGAGGTTTGAGGCGCCTAGGTAAAGGCGCCTCTCGTTTGTTAATTTCACATGAGATTCGGGGTGCCATAGTCCAGATGCTTACAGAGAAAAACATAATTGTTGGAGTCTCGGGTGGTATAGCCGCATACAAGGCAGTAGACGTTGTGTCAAGGCTTAGAAAACTTGGGGCTGAAACACACGTGATAATGACTGAAAACGCTACCCACCTGGTTGCTCCAATTACTTTTAGAACTGTTTCCGGGCAACCTGTGCTGGTGCACATGTTTGAAGAACCTAAACAATGGAATGTAGAGCATATAGCCTTAGCGGAAATGGCGGACCTATTTGTTTTGTGCCCTGCTACAGCCAATTGTATAGGAAAAATATCTAATGGGATTGCAGA
>DGFF01000061.1:0-1804 GCA_002391545.1 Candidatus Fermentithermobacillaceae bacterium UBA3907
AGATGTGTATAAGAGACAGCTTACAACGTTTCAGCCATGAGTTTTGAGCCGGAACAGATCGCTGCATCTATAAAGAAGTTCATTCCGACTTTCGAGATTGACTACGATGTTGATCCTGTGCGGCAAGCCATTGCAGATTCCTGGCCCAACTCGTTGGATTGCACTGCTGCCAAAGAGGAATGGGACTTTTCGCCTAAATACGACCTCGACAGCATGACGGAAGACATGTTGAAGAGGCTAAAGGCAAAGATGGGGTAGAAAACAATTAAGAAGTTTATCTGAACGCCATGATTGTTTTACCGTTACTTGACGGGGTTCTTTACATATATACAGGTATATAGACCTATAAATGGATTAAGAAAAGAAAGATTAAGATACAGCCAGGTATTGCCTGGCTGTATTGCTAGGTGAATCGGGTTTGGATTCTAGTCCCGGTTTTGATTTTTTCCTTTCTCGCCAGGAATGTGTAGTTAATATATAGTTACTCAAAGGGGCATTTTTCAGCTTAATCCCATAAGCACTTGTCCAAAAGGATGTCCCTCGTTATACTTAAATAGTGACAGCTTCTATTAATAGAGGTTGTCTTTACCCTTACAGCGTATTATGAGTTAGCGTCGGGGAGTGGCGCAGGTTGGTAGCGCGCATGGTTTGGGACCATGAGGTCGCAGGTTCAAATCCTGTCTCCCCGACCACTTCATTTCCTACGGATTTGGCTAAGCACACAGAAGCACACAAAAGAATCTGCATGTCTTGTGTTTTCTACAGGCACATATACCCATGGCACAAAAGCCGATATCGCACAAAACTGATACCACACGAACCCTACTACAGGCCACTTGCTCTTATAACTTCGATTCCCATCTCCTCCAATCTTCCTATAAATGGATTAATTCCAACTGCATCAGATGCAATATGCCCTGATACGATCAAGTTTTTGCCCTGGGGGAATTCTGCCTTCAACCTGAGGAAGTCATTCCAGCCTATGTGGATATATACTACGGTGTCAGTCCCGTATTTGTAGTAAAGACTTGCCATGGGAGCGCCACCATTGGTCCCTGCTCCGTGCACAACTACAGTCTTACCTGCGCGGTTTTCCAGGTCGCCCAGTCGGATTTCCACTTTAGTAGGAGCGTTAGCCAACTCAGGTAATGTGTAGAGCGCCTTTACAACTTCCGAAACAGTCGAGTCCTGGTCACAATACTGATCTATGGCGTCCTGCATACGCTGGCGGCCAATTTCGTCTAAAGGGTTATGTATGTTCATGTAGGGCATATCGATCAATCTTGCAAAAGATGGTGCGTGATCATAGTTTGCAGAGTGTCTGGAAAACGCGTTCCTTTCTTTCATCTCGTTGACCACGGCCCTCGCCTCGTTCTCTGGAATTCCATTTCTAACTGCCAAATCCACGTGAAGATCCAGGACATCAGGAAAAGTGAGGACGCTCTGATCTGGGTGGTGAGCTACTACGCAATCTACCGCCAATCCCTTTCCTACCAGCAGTTCTGCGACACCTATGTCGATGCCGAAAAGGATCTTCCTGATATCCCTCCCAGGGTGATATATACGGGAATCGGCAGGAAGTTGAGTTTGACCCGCCATGTGTATCGCTAAACTCATTAATTCTTCGGTCGTAAGTGTTTTTTCTGGCTTGTTCATTAAGTAATCGCCTCTTTGCAACTAGTTTTTCGGTTTAGTTAAATAGACCTGTTCAAATAGACAGACAGTAGATAAATACTACTTCATAGTACCTGTCGGTTCCTGCTTCGCACAAAGACTGGCTAACCTAACAACCGTTTCTTGGTTG
>DGFF01000061.1:2047-2553 GCA_002391545.1 Candidatus Fermentithermobacillaceae bacterium UBA3907
ATAGTACTTTTTTTGACACCTTCCCAAGGGTGTTTATTTGTATCTAACATTTGATGTTTGGCCATAGAAAATGATAGGAAGGATGCTCAAATGGTTATCTGCCCTGAGTGTGGTACTTATGTTAAAGAAAGATCAATGTTTTGCTACAATTGCGGTCGTCCGGTTAAAGATGACTGGGTACATGTTGATGATGAGATTGAAGAGGAGACATTCGGTATTGCTTTATCTGATCTAGATGAGTATTCCCAGACCGGTGGTAAGAAGCAGATCGAAGACGACGGTATAAAACTAAGAAAGGCCATAGAGCTCGTCATAAAGGACCCGGCAATACCTGAAGACGCAAAGATTGGTGCGATAATACATATGACCGCGCTTTTGTGCGCAATTATCGCGGTTCAACCGTTGCCTTTTGCCGATGTGATTGTACTAACTCCTATCCAGGTCGGCATGGTCACTGCTATGAGTCGCGTAATGGGCGATCCAGTAGGGGACAGTGGGGCCAAAGA
>DGFF01000004.1 GCA_002391545.1 Candidatus Fermentithermobacillaceae bacterium UBA3907
GATGTGTTTGCCATAGCGTTAGCCAACGTTAGCGGTTCCAGTTTAGAAGTACTTGCCACAGCAGAGAAGATAGACGAAGGAGATAACGCAGTAGTAAATCGCATAAGTTAATTCAAAAAAAGTGATTGACGCCTGTAACTGATGGTGCAATAATCTTTTTGCAACAAAAACTCAAGGGAGGACATTGCAAAGGATGGCAGTTATAGGCGTCATGTATAATTTAAAGGGGGAATCTCCTGAGGAAGGAGAACCTCCAGACTCGGGGGCCGAATTGGACTCTGAGTCTACAGTATTGGCCATAGCAAATTCGCTAACAGCATATGGTCACAGCGTTGAACTTATAGAAGGAAATGAAACTGCGTACTTAAGACTCCTCAAACGAGATGTAGATGTAGTTTTTAATATCTGCGAAGGGTTGAGAGGAGAATCCCGCGAAAGTCACATACCTGCGATTTTAGAGATGTTGGGCATTCCTTATACAGGATCTGGCGTGCTTACGCTGGCTATAACTTTAGACAAGCCTCTAACAAAGAAGATACTTTCGTTTCACAATATTCCAAATGCCAAGTTTCAAGTTATTTCTTCTGAAGACGAGATCGACGTGAACAGTCTAGAGTTTCCGTTGTTTGTAAAGCCTGCCCACGAAGGTTCAAGTATAGGGATTTCATCCGATTCGTTGTGCAACGATAACGTTGAACTTTTGAGCCAAGTGAGGCGTCTCTTGAACACATACAAACAACCAGTGCTTGTAGAGGAATTCCTTCCCGGTAGAGAATTTACTGTAGCGATAATTGGAAACGAGAGGCCATATATATTCCCTCCAATGGAGATTAATTATAGCAACGTGCCTGAGCATCACGGCAATATTTACTCACGGCAGTTTAAAGAACAATGGTTTGAGGATAAATACTATACTTGTCCTGCCCCTGTGTCCCTTGAGATTGAAAAGCAGATCAAAGATACTGCTCTTAAAACCTTCCGGGTACTTGGATGTCGGGATCTGGCTCGAATCGATATGAGACTTGACAGAAATGGCATTCCTAACGTCATTGAAGTTAATCCTTTGCCAGGGTTGGCTCCTGACTATTCTGACTATCCGAGGATCGCTCAGAAGATGGGGTGGTCGTACGAAGAACTTATCAATGCAATTTTGGCGTGTGCCCTCAAGCGATATGGACTATTGCATCTTATTTCAGCCGATGTATTGCGCTACAGGCAAATAGCTTAAATGTACGTGAATGGACGTAAAAACAGGCGGTCCGCATCTTTAGCCACAAGGTTTGTTGTAGATTAGATGCGGATCGCCAGATGTTTTATGTTTTCTACCCTATCTCCAATCCCAGTTGCCAGGCGAGAAATGCCCACATGTTAGCTTGTTCCTCTACTATCTTATAAACTGGTTTGCCAACACCGTGGCCTGCTTCAGATTCTACGTTTAGCAGTATAGGGCCTTTAGCAGGAGTTCTTGATGCTACATCTTGCATCAGGGCTGTCATCTTTTTCGCGTGCATTGGGTCTACCCTCGTATCCGATTCAGCCGTGTAAAAATAAACGGCAGGATAAGATACGCCCTCTTGTACATGATGATATGGGGAATATGCGTAGATCCATTGGAAATCTTCAGGATTATCCGGGTTTCCGTATTCATAGCACCACAGTGAGGCAATGAGAAATTTGTGGTACCGAACCATGTCAAGGAGAGGGACACCGCACGCCACTGCCTTGAAAAGGTCAGGCCTTTGAGTCAAGGCTGCCCCCACCAAAAGCCCACCGTTGCTTCTACCCCAGATACCTAAATGTTCTTGGTCTGTGTAGCCCTTTCCTATGAGATATTCTGCTGCGGCAACAAAGTCGTCAAATACGTTTTGTTTCTTGTCTAGCATTCCTGCCCTATGCCATTCTTCCCCGTACTCGCTTCCACCGCGCAGATTAGCCGAGGCATATATTCCTCCTGCCTCTATCCACGGGATAACCGACGGTGAGTAAGTAGGAGTTCTGCTTATGTTGAAACCGCCGTAACCTGTAAGAACTGTAGGGTACGGCTTGTCCCCTATGACGCAATCTTTTCGTTTGAGTATAAACATAGGAACGATAGTTCCATCTTTAGACCGATAAAAAACTTGCTCTATAGAAGCCAAATTTTCATCTACTACTTTGGCGCTTTCAATGAATGGGATTGGGTCGTCCTGTTTTTCCAGATCATACATATATATCGCAGGTGGGATCAGAAAAGACTCAAATGTGAAAAAGAGTAACGGCTCATCTAAGTCTCCTGCTAATCCTGTAATAGTTCCCATGGTAGGTAGGGGAACTTCTCTTACAAGCTGTCCATCCATTGTGTATGTGTAAAGATGAGATATGGCATCTTTAAGTTTAGAAACTGCAATATGTCCGCCAGCGATTTCTACTCCTTCTATGGTCATCTCAGGAGACTCGTCTATAATGGTTACCCAATTGTCCATGTGTGGGTTTTTTAGATCTACTTTGACTATTTTGTACTTTGGCGCTTGGAAATTCGTTATCATATATAAGGTGTCTCCCCTTATTTGACCGTAGAAGATAGCATCTTCACCTTGTACTATGGGGATAAAATCAGATCCTGGAACGGTTTCGTCGCGGAAGTAAAGATCTGTGCTATTCCATCCGTGGCCTACTGTCAATAACAAGTACCTTCCGTCATCTGATAGAGAAGTTGAATAAGATTGCTCTCTAGGCCGCCCTTCCCCAAAAACTTTAGGGTCTTTTTCAGGGTCTGTACCAATTTCATGATAATAAATATGCTGATTGTAGTTTTCCTCACCTGGTGGAACCTGGCCTGGTTTTGGATATCTGCCGTAGTAAAAACCTGTGTTGTCTTTTTTCCAGGTGACCCCTGCATACCTTGTCCTCTCTATTGTTTCAGGCAAACATTCCCCTGTATCTACATTCATAATGTGGAGCACGCTCCATTCATCTCCGCTTGTGGAAAGACCGTAAGCCAACATAGTTCCATCGGGAGACGGGTACCACCAATCCAAAGATACTATCCCAGTTTCGCTTTCTTCGTTAGGGTCAACGACCACTTTTTCCTCAATGGTAAAATCTTTTTGGGATACGTTTATCTTATCGAGATGGACCAACATAAGGAGTGGTTGGTTTTTGCTTGGTATACGTTTCATATAAAACAGTCTTTTGCCTCTCAGAACCGGGGAACTCACAGTATCTTGAGACAGAAGTTCTTCAATGCGTTGTCTAAAGAATTCACGCGTAGGCAATTGCTTTAGAACGTACTCGGTTCTTTCGTTTTGAGCTTGAGTCCAAGATCGAGTTTCTTCGGACTCGCCGTCTTCTAGCCATCTGCATGGATCTGCAATTTCTACGCCGTGGACTATGTCTATGACTGGCTTTTTCGGTGTATGCGGCGGATCAGGAATTTCAATATCATGATTTTTACGTGATGCTTGTGTCATGGTTATCAGTCCTCACTGTGAATCATATTTTTGATTTAGTCCTAGTAAGTCAAGGACCTGGGTTATGTCTGTGATCAGATAGTCTGGTTTCTCCTTTTCGATGTCCTCCTTTCTGTAAGCGCCGTAGGTTACTCCGGCACTTTGTATTTTAACCTCTGGTCTTAATATTGCTGCTTGCTGGGTGTTGGATGAAAATTTACGTAATGCGACTTGAGCATTTTTTGCAGCTTTGATATCAGTAGGCGAATCACCTACTACTAGAATGCGCAGATTGTCTGAACTATACCAATCAGGTTCATTGCAAGCCATGATTTCAAGGGTTTTTAGAATTGGCGCTGGATGGGGCTTATGTCTATCTGTATCCTCGTAGAAAACTGTTGCATGAAATGAGTCTTGAATTCCTGCAATTGTAAGGCCGAGAACTGCAGTTGGGCGTCTCTTTGATGTGACGAGCCCTAATCTTACACCGCTGTTCCTTAAGATCTTTAAGGTTTCAGACACCCCAGGGTATGCTTTGACGTATTCTGGGTGTATAGCGGTGTTATGCTCAACATATATCTTGCAGGCTTCTTCTTCTTTTCCAGGTAAAAGGATAGAAAATTGGTCGGTAAGCGGAAGCCCCATGTACGGCCTAATTTCGTCCTCCTGTGGGACTGTGCCTGTAAAATAAAAGATGGTGTGTTTGAATGATTCGAGTATGGATTGAGTAGTATCTATCAGCGTTCCATCGAGATCGAATAGAACGGCTGAAAAAGGCTTGTGGGTTACAGGCATCTCTTGTTCACACCTCGTTCAACTGAATATATACAATTTGTTTATTCAATACTGATTTGCCTTATTCCTGCACATTGCTGTGTTGACTGAAAAGGATGAACGAGTAGATGTGGCGAATTACATTATAAGAAGCGAGTATGAATGAATGTGGAAGGGACGATCCATGGCCTGTCTCTTATACACATCT
>DGFF01000137.1 GCA_002391545.1 Candidatus Fermentithermobacillaceae bacterium UBA3907
TGTATAGTGTACAATGATATGGTCTAAAAAAAGAAGAAGCTGACCCCTAACTGTGGTAAAATGGTAAGTGCTAACAAACCAATCACAGAAAGGGATAGCTTCTATGAAAAGAATAGCACAAAAAGCAGAGAAAAAACAGAGTGCAGAAGATAAAAAACGCGCAAAGAAAAAAGAGCGGATAGTATGTTATGCAATAAAGCACGGAAAAAGCTCGGCATCACGAAAATACCAGGAACCGTTGAGCAATATCAAACGGTGGAGCAAGCAATACGATGGGACATGGCAGTCACTATTGTGCAAATCGCGCCGACCTCATAGCCACCCAAGACAACACACGTTATCGGAAGAAGCAGATATCACAGAAGTTTGGGCAAAGCACGGCTGCAAGGGAATGGATTACGTTTACTGTGTTTTAGTTAAAGATTATGAATACACACGAACAATCTGGGGGCTATTTCACGCACTGCGTCGGTTAGGTCTGATCTATAAGCCAAAAGGAAAAGGTCGCCGTAACTACCGGCAAAGCACTCCTTGCGAGATACCGGGTGAAAAGATACAGATAGACGTGAAAGAGGTCCCAAATTACTGCATACGAGGAAAACACCGAATAGACGGGAAGAAAATGTACCAGTGGACGGCAATAGATGAATGTACGCGATGGCGTTTTGTGTATGGATTTGAGGAACACACACCGGAAAATTCGGTCAAGTTTTTAAAAATGCTGTGGGAAGCGTTTCCGTTTGAGATTTTAACCATCCAGACTGACAACGGTACAGAGTTTACTTATAAATTTATCAGCGATGACAAATTGTGTCCGTTCGAGGAAGAGTTGAAACGATTGGGAATTAACCATAAGCTCATCAAGCCAAGGACGCCATGGCATAACGGCAAGGTAGAACGGAGCCACCGCATGGATCAGAGATACTTTTACGAGTACGAGCATTTTCGTAATATGGTAGATTTCAACGGTAAATTAAAAGAGCACTTAGAATGGACAAATAGCAAGCCTATGCGGATATTTAAAGGTAAAAGCCCTGATAACAAGTTGATGGAATATATTTGGGTCATATGATTGTCCAACAGCTATGGAAAGCATTGAAAAGGTGCGTTAGACTTTTCAACGCTTCCCACAGCGCTACTACTACTTACCATTGACAGACTTCCTAAAAAAATGGACCATATGTTTGACAACCGCAGACATTGAAAATAAGCAACGTAATACGCCGACCTTGACTTTTGTATTTATGAATGGTCAAAGAACATTACGACGGGGGCGAGATGAGGTTATATTCGGTGTTCGCCGCCCGTCATAACCCAGTTTACCATTCATAAATCCCAATTCAAGGTAACCTGCTTCGCAGGCGGCTGGTGCCATAGTAAACCATTTTTTCTCGGGGGGACAAACAAGGTTATATTCTAATTTAAACGATTATGACCCAGCAAGGAAAGGCATTTTCGCAAGGGATTTCATGCCCAATATATCCTTTATCCAAGGCATATTCGGAATGGGTGCATGAGTAAAGCCATTGTATCCTTTCCCTACACGCTCTGGCACTTTGCTGGAACTGAACTCTGCCGTGATTTGCTCGACATTCAAAGAAACAATAGGTCCAAGACGGGTTAATACTGAAGACAACCGTCCTGTATGTTTCAAGCACAGAAGCGCAGCCATATTGTTTGCGCCGCGAACGCTCCAGTTAGCCCGACGACCCTTCATACGATTACCGATCAGCGTAAAGATATTGCTCTCCATGCTCCCGCCATGCGCTATTTTCAATCCCTTGTTAACCGGAGGTAGCTTTTCGCTGCGCCTGTAATACGGAACCAGGCCCTCTTTGTTGTTCTTAAAATAACCCAACAACCTTTGCCGCTTTTCCTGCTCCTCCGGCTCCATGGTGCTGTTTATCGATGCCTCAATCACAGCCAGAAGACTATCGATTTCCTTAGCATAAAGCAGATCCATCATAAGCTTCCGTAGCTCCGGATCATTCACATACTCCTGTATCGCTTTATTCCGATGAAATGGATCCAGTTGATATACTACTGTTGCTTCATTGTTTGCCGTTATCCAGTTGGCACCGTCACCGTTAAGAATGCGCAGTTCTATCTCTGACGTTCGATATATAGACGCAATGACGCCTTCTTTGCGCTTGATGAAATCCTTGACTCCGGCAAAGCTCGCACAAGCTACTTTGTCAGCCAGCCTGCGGCGTTTTCCATTTTGTTTAACGCCACTGTATGCTATGGCTGCTTTCATTTCCTTCGATGGCCCATAAGTTTTCCTGTCTTTGCCCTGCAGTTTTAACCATATCCCATCCGCTTCCTCATACAGTATCTTGCTTTCCAATTTGCCGGGCCCTTTGTTGTGTTGTGCCTGCTCCGCAAGTTCTTCTTCCCGCATCCGGACGCGAGTACCCACTTCCTGCGTGATTGACCACGCTGTCTGATGGCTTATTGTCTGGCCCGTCAGTTCACTGACCTGCCGTGCTGTTTCGCGGTATGTACTTTCACATGCTGCTGTCGCTACTAACTCCGAAAGCATCGGGCTGATCAGTCCAGGTGTGTCGATCCTAAGTAACTCGTCCAATAGATATACACAAACATTTTCGCCTGCTTCGCCTTCAGTCGTATATACCCTCCGATTGATTTCTACCTCTCCCATGATTGTCTTTAATACTGTCGGGCGCTTCCCCTTTTTCCGGTATTTCTTTTTTTTCCGTGCCACCGGGGGAGAGGCTGTCTCTTTTTCACATCT
>DGFF01000112.1 GCA_002391545.1 Candidatus Fermentithermobacillaceae bacterium UBA3907
TACAATTTTACTTGACCACGTCAAGTACCAGTTCATTCAAGAAACGCCGGTTCAGTATCGAATCAAGCTTAATCTTCGGGATAGGTTCAAACGTGAACAGGAAATGACGAACATGCTAAAGGAGTTCCTTGGGAAAGATGCTGTGCTAATATTTGAACGAGTCGATGAAATCCCTGCCTTGTCATCGGGCAAGCGCAAATATGTTGTTAATGGAATGCGTTCGTGACAGATTCTCGGGAGCCATTGAGCGCTCCAACGCTAGGGTGAAGCTGTCCAGATAGCGAAACGCGGTGTACCACGCGAAGCAGTCTATATTTGTGAGGATAGCAATGAAAAACATCTTGTACTTAACACTCGTGAAAATCGATAATCTTAACCAACGTGGGCTGTATGCCGACTTGGTACGAGAGCTTTCGCATAGAGGACTAAATGTCTATGTTGTATGTCCTCGTCAAAGGCGTCTCGGGTTGTCAACGGAAGTTCTTGTTGATGGCAATGTTCACCTATTGCAAGTAAGGACAGGCAATATTACGAAAGCGAATATGATCGAAAAAGGTCTTTCCACGATTCTCATAGGAAGACAATATCAAAGAGCCATTGATAAGTACTTTGCGGGGGTAAAATTCGATCTTATCCTTTATTCTACACCTCCCATAACATTTGAAACAGTTGTACGCCATTATAAGATGACTCATCATGCGAAGACATACTTAATGTTGAAAGATATCTTTCCTCAAAATGCGGTCGATTTAGGGCTATTACGTCGCCCAGGCTTTTTATGGTGGTATTTCCGAAAAAAAGAGAAGAGGTTATATACGATTTCAGATGTTATAGGCTGCATGTCGCCTGCGAACGTGCGCTATTTGTTGCACAAAAACCCGTACTTAGATGTACAAAAGGTTGAGGTCTTTCCCAATTCGATACGGCCAATCCCTCCGGTTATTGGTCGCAAGAATTATGACCTCTTGGCGAAATATGGTATTCCCAGCAGTTCTGTTCTGTTTATCTACGGTGGAAATCTAGGAAAACCTCAAGGTATAGACTTCTTGCTAAGTGTTGTTGATGCTTTTCATGAAGTGCCTAATTCGTTTCTGTTGATTGTGGGTTCGGGTACTGAGTTTAGGAGAATTCGTAATCATCTTGAGGTCAAAAAACCGAGCAATGTGAGACTCATTGGTCAGTTACCTAAGTCCGAGTACGATGAACTTCTTGAAAGCTCGGATGTTGGTCTAATTTTTCTAGACAGGCGATTCACCATTCCCAACTTCCCTTCTCGGCTGACTTCTTATATGGAGTATTCTTTGCCTGTCTTGGCTGCTACTGACAAGAACACTGATCTCAAGGATATATTGTTGCAATCAGAAAGCGGATACTGGTGTGAGAGTGGTGACCTGAAGAGCTTTATCAAACATGCTACCGAACTAGCATGTAATTCGGAACTCAGGTCGCAGATGGGGGAAAACGCCCGAGCCTACCTCGAAGAACACTACGATGTTTCGAAGACCATTGACATTTTACTAAAACACTTATGATGGAGATGTGCTTATGTTTAGGGGAAAAACGCTACTGATTACAGGTGGGACAGGATCATTTGGAAACGCTGTTCTCAAACGGTTTTTGACGACAGATATCGCAGAGATACGCATCTTCTCTAGGGACGAAAAGAAGCAGCATGACATGCGGATGTGTTATAGTGACGATCGAATAAAGTTTTACATCGGGGATGTTAGAGATCCGAGCAGCATACGAAACGCTATGCATAACGTGGACTTTATTTTCCACGCAGCTGCTCTGAAGCAAGTTCCAACCTGTGAGTTCTTTCCCTTGGAGGCGGTAAAAACAAACGTTATAGGTACAGATAATGTCCTCAATGCGGCCATAGATTTTGGTGTGAAAAAGGTGATATGTCTTTCGACAGACAAGGCTGCCTATCCAATCAACGCAATGGGAATTTCCAAAGCCATGATGGAGAAGGTCTTTATTGCGAAGTCAAGAACCGTAGATCCAAACAGGACTCTCATCTGTGGAACTAGATATGGTAACGTCATGGCATCGAGGGGCTCTGTGATACCTTTATTTGTTGACCAAATAAGGACCGGACGTCCGCTGACGGTAACCAACCCCAACATGACAAGATTCCTGATGAGTCTTGATGAGGCCGTTGAGCTTGTCTTGTTTGCATTTGAGAAGGCCCAGGCTGGAGACATAATGGTTCAGAAGTCTCCAGCGGCCACAATTGGTGACTTGGCTCAAGCTATCAAGGAGTTATTTCAAGCCGAAAACGAGATCAAAATTATCGGCACACGTCACGGAGAAAAGCTATATGAAACTCTCCTAACTAAAGAAGAGTATTTTGTGGCAGAGGATTTAGGGCATTTCTATAGGGTTCCCATAGATAAGCGCGACCTTAATTACGAGAAATACTTTATCGATGGTTCTACAGATCTTTCCTCAGAACAGGAGTACAACTCTCACAATACAAGGCGCCTTAACATAGACGAGATCAAACAAAAACTTCTTACCCTACCCTTTGTTCGAGAAGAGCTTGCGAAAATGGGATTGGACGAGGCTGCTTATACCAAGGAGTAAAGTGCCCGGAAAGGTAGTGTACGCCATGAAAATTCTGGTTACCGGTTCCAACGGATTTATAGGGAAGAACTTAATTGCCCAGTTGGAGAACCGTGGTTTTAGTGAGATCTACAAATTTGACAAACAAACAGACAAAGGACTCTTGGCCAGCTACACTAAGGATTGTGAGTTTGTATTCCATCTTGCTGGAGTTAATCGTCCAAGAGAAGAACAGGAGTTCATGGAAGGGAACTTTGGTTTTACATCCGAGCTACTGGATTTACTAAAGAGCAATAGGAATCCCTGTCCTGTCCTGCTTGCTTCTTCAATACAAGCTGAATTAGATAATCCTTACGGCAAGAGCAAGAAAGCAGGTGAAGACCTGCTGTTTGC
>DGFF01000012.1:0-1380 GCA_002391545.1 Candidatus Fermentithermobacillaceae bacterium UBA3907
TGGATACTCCAGGGGTCATCGATACTTCACAAGTGAAAGATGATGTGTTGTATAAACTTGCTGCTACCTGGGCAGTTCCAGAGAAACAATATGATGCCGAAGAAGCAGCATTTTGGTTGGCCAAGGAAGTGTTTGATCCAGAATATCCTGGGAAGCTGATTTCCGATTTCGGATTGTCCCGAGGAATGCTCGGGCCTGGTGGTATAGTGGATATAGATCGGGCTTCTAGGGCATTTATCCATGAGTTTAGGACTGGAAATCTTGGCCGTTTTTCTTTAGAAACCCCGCCAAATGCCTAAATGTTCTACGTTCGTTTTGTGATCCTAGGGTATGGTAGCGATCTCATACCCAATGAGTGTCTTATTTTAGCTAAACCTTATACAAGCCGCTACGACTGACCGTAAAGCAGGCGCCTCAAGCTCAGTTATATTTCTTCGAGTTGAAGTTATTGTATCAACGTGAAAAGCAATTCGTTTATTGTTGTGCCGACAGTTACGTAACACCTGGCAACTACCTGACGGTTTCCTGAGTACCCGGTGAAAACGATTTCGTATTCGCCTTCATGAATGTCTACAGGGAGGCACATTTGTCCCGTCCATAGGTCACGTGATCTCTGTAATTCTACTGTAACTCCAAACAGACGTGCCTGAACGCGAACTATGTTGGACGAAGATTCGCAATATAGGCTCAAGGTTTCACCAGGTTGTATAGGGTTTGGGCTTACGTATGGGAAAATCCATATGTTGTCGAGCCTTTTGAACTGAAGAGCCATTTCTCTTTTCGCATCCCCGAATTGCGCAGTAACTTCAACTTTTTGGGTTCCTAATGGTAGAAAGTCTCCCATTAAAATTTCTGAGGTCCAACTTTGTTTATCTTGAGAGGGATAAAATAGCCTGCTCCTTCCGTCAGCAAATAAGCCCTTTACGCTCTGGGCAGGAGGATCCGTGAAACAACATATGGTGAGGAGCTGCCCATCGTATACTGCATCTGGAAATAAGTAGCCGGATAAAGAATAGAGAACTACCTCTAAAGGTTTTTTTACGGAAAAGAACATTCGACCTCCGCGATCTTTCACCCACGCTTGATAGTAGTATGTACCGGATGGAACTATATGTCCGTAGGTATCAGTGCAATTCCATATGAGGGTGTGGGGAGGGCTGCCTGGCCTTCCTTCAAGGTTAAATGTGCGTATGATGTTCCCTGAGGGATCTTCGATTGCCATATTCCATTGAGAGATTCCCCTATTCTGAAGGTACGATAAACTGAAAACTACAATGTCATCTATTCCGTCACCATCAGGTGATACTACATTTGGATTGGCAAAAACCCTTATCATGCACGATCGGTACATTACCGCAGCCGCATGACTGCGTAATAGCA
>DGFF01000012.1:1613-5966 GCA_002391545.1 Candidatus Fermentithermobacillaceae bacterium UBA3907
GCCATAGATTTTCGTCTAGCAGGTGATGTATCCAGCCCATCTCCAAAGCGGTTTAGAAGTCTATTTACCTCTTCTAGTGGCATGGACATAGCATATTCGTAAAGGTCAAGGGATCTAATAAGAAGTTCTACTGCATCTTGCCTGGTTATGCCTAAATCAGGCCGGAAATTTTGTCCTGCACCAGTAAAAGTTATCCCTGCCGAACTAGCAGCTTCTATGTGCTCCCACCCGCTTTTCCCAGGTAAAAACTGATAAGAAGGCTTCACATCGGGGTAAGTTGGCATAGAAGGAGCCAAAGGGCTAAGGTCAAACGTTTTGGCCATGAGGACGGTAAACTGGCCCCGGGTGCATACCAAATCGGGAAGAAAGTAAGCGTTTGCTCCACTGGGCGATGGGACTATTTGGCCATCAGTAACGCCCTCAGACCAAAGGACATATATGTAGTTAGCGGCCCAGTGGTCGTCAACGTCTACATACCACGGATCTTTTGCACATTGCCCCATGCCAGGTACTACTATGGCCATGACAGAGGAAATAATTAACACGCTGACTAGTAAAATTTGGAGTTTTTTAACATTTGGGTAACGGTACATAACATAAAAACCTCCCAGAGCCCCACCGGCAACTGGAGTATACCATATTATCCCATATAAGGCTATGAGATGGCATTTAATTGGTAGGTATTGACACTTACGCCAACAGGTGGTAATCTAATTTGGCCTGGCATTTATTGTAAGTGATCGTATCCGGTTGTCCAAAAATTTGTTAACCGAAACGAAAGGAGGGACAAAGTGTTTACGTACTGCGGCATTCTCGGTTGTGCCAGAAAAATATGTCGCCACCGGCGCCCTTCGCAGCCATATCTCAACCGGATACGGTCACATCCAGGAGGTGAAGAATTTGCTTAAGACATTTTGGAAAAGGCATAAGATTTTATTATTAGCGCTAGTTTTGGGACTATCTGCGTTTCTCCTATCGTACAATGCACTTTCTTTCTACCTAAAGACGGAAAAAGTAGTTGTAACAGTTCACGATATGAAGCCGTACCAAAAGATCTCCAGGTCCGATTTGAAGATGATTGACTGTCCAGTAGGGGCGATACACCGCAGGTGCGTTCGAAACATTGAAGAGGCCGTAGGGAGTTACACGGCTTCTCCTGTATTTGCAGGCGAGATGTTGTTAGATATGCACCTTATTTCAGCAAAGAATCAGCCAGGCATTTCCTGGGAGATTGGATCAGAGGAAAGAGGCATATTCATTCCAGCCCAACTTGAAAGAGCTGTAGGAGGCAAGATTAGTTCTGGAGATCTGGTCGACCTGATATGGACTAGAAAAAGTGCAGGCCACTACGAAGAGTACGAACCAGTAGGGGCTATAACGGTTCTTACAAATGCAAGGGTTCTAGAAACTGTAAGTGACGATTCTTCTGGAGAACTTAGGGGAATAGTCATAGCAGTTTCGCCTATTATTTGCGAAAAACTGGCCCATTACATTGAAACAGGCACTATCTATGTTTGCCTGGTCCCGTGGTCGATGAATGATCATCTTTTACCAACGGAGGCGGAGGTTTGGCCTATCAAATGAGAGATAAAACTTCAATCCTTATTGCAGGAAATCATGGCACAGAGGAAGCGGTCAGAAGGGAACAGCCTGACGCAAGACTAGTAGGTGTCTTGCAAGATTTGGCTCTAGTAGAATATGTAGCCGCTGAGGTACCCATCGATGAACTGGTTATAGATCCTAACATCTCGCCTAGAGGTGAAACTTTGGAACAATGGATAGGCAGATTTAATAACGTTTATCCTGATGTTTATGTTCGAATTGCCGGTCAATCTAAAAGATTAGACTGGCAAGAAGCAGATAATATTCCCGCTCGGGTAGTTACCTCACAGACAATAGTAGTTTGGAGTCCAAAGGGTGGCGTAGGCAAAACTTTCCTTGCCACAAATCTTGCTTGTGCAACTGCGATGATCACAAAAGGAAATTCTGCCTTATTAGATCTAGATATCTATTCTGGGGATGTATCAACTTATTTGGATTTGGCAGATGAACCTACAATAACCCAGATGTTGCCTGCGCTTATGAGTCTGAGACCAGACGGCCTGGATAAATACGTTCAACGGCATGCCCCTTCCGGACTAAGCGTAATTTGTGGACCTCAGCGATTGGAACTGTCTAACTTGGTCAATGTAGAACATATAAAGAACATTATAGGTTTGGCGGAAAAGCGGTGGGGACTTGTGTACATAGATACTTCTCCAGATATATCCAGCGATATAGTTGGTGAATGCATAGAAGCTGCTTCGACCCTCATCCTAGTGACTACTCAAGATGTGTGTGCACTGAAACAAGTAAAGACCGCTCTAGGAATTCTCAAGAAGATTGGTATCAGCGACACCTCTATTTTCTTGGTGTTAAATCGTTGCGTTGAGGATTCTCCTATACCCAAACGAAAAGTTGAAGAGTATCTAGACAAACGGTTGGTTGCAGCAATACCAGATGATCGCAAAACCGTTGAAAAATCGATTTTTCAGGGCAAGCCTGTAGTTTTGTTTGGAAAGACTGAGATCTCTGCGTCTCTGTGGGATCTTGTTTCTGCGATTTCTCCGGGTCTGCCTGTCCCTGAAAGAGAAAAGAAACAGGGAAAATCAAAGAGGAGGCGGCTATGGTGAGTATACTCAAAAAACTTGAGCAGGAACCTTATAGACTCAACACCCGCGACGACCAAACCAGGGAGTTTTCCATGGATGAGATAGTTGAGACAGTTAGAGAAAAGATACTTGAGGAATTCCCGCACCTAGTGATAGAAGCCCGGGTTTCCCGGGAAAAGCGACAAGAAGTGTTAAACCTTATATCAAATGTAATCATATCTTCCGACCTGTACGTTCCTAAATTGACCAGGCAGGACCTTGCCGAAAAGATCGCGCAAGAAATATGTGGTTTGGGTCCTCTAGATGACCTATTAGATGACCCTTCGGTTACTGAAATAATGGTAAATGGGCCATACGAGATTTACATTGAAAAGGATGGGGTGTTACACAAGACTAACATCACGTTTTCAGATAACACCCATCTTTTGGAGGTGATCAATCGAATTGTTCAAAGCGTAGGGCGAAGAGTGGATGCTTCTATGCCTTACGTAGATGCAAGATTACCCGATGGATCTAGAATCAATGCCATAATTCCTCCTCTTGCGCTAAACGGACCAGTTCTGACCATAAGACGCTTTCCAAGGCGTTTCACTACTTTTTCTGAACTGATAGAGTGCGGAAGTATCACACCTGAGGCGGCATATTTTCTGGAGCAGTGCGTTGAAGCCAAACTAGATATTGTGATCTCTGGAGGTTCAGGGAGCGGCAAAACTACAACTCTTAATGTGCTGTCGAATAGCGTAGGCCCAGACGAACGCATAATTGTAATTGAGGATTCATCAGAGATAAGCATAGTGGACCATCACGTGGTGTACCTTGAGGCTCGTCCTAAGAACATGGAGGGAAAGGGAGAGGTATCAATACGAGATTTGCTTAGGAATGCTCTTAGAATGAGGCCAGATAGACTAATTATTGGGGAATGCAGAGGCAGAGAAACTTTTGATTTGATATCAGCAATGAATACGGGACATGAAGGGTGCTTATCTACTGTGCATGCCAATTCGTCCAAGGATTGCTTAGAAAGGATGCTAGGCATGGCCCTTACCGCTGAAGAAGCTGTACCGGTGGATGTTCTACAATCGTGGATCGCTATTGGGGTAGATTTGATAGTTCACACCGCAAAAAGGTCCGGGGGAAAGCGGATTATTTCTGAAATTTCAGTGGTAGGGCATGAACCTGTCCAAGGGCTTTCCAGTTTTCCTGTGTATTTCTACGACGAAGGTTTATTTTTGGATTTCCCAGACTGGTATGTTGAGAAAATAGGTCCACAGCGAACTTCGCAATTGATTCAGTCCTGTGAGTGTGGAGGTAGAACCATTTGAAAAATCTCTTTATATCAACTATGTTTGCGGCTGCTGCGTGGCTAATTGGTGTTTACCTGTATCATAGCGTACACGATGTTGCGCTACCGAATGCGCTCTTAGACCAACGAGATACAGTATTGGAGAAACATTTAAGATCTGTATTAGAGAGATTAAAGATCGGACTGGAGCGGCTGAAGCATAGAGATGTTCCATGGGACGAAATCGCCGCTAGTTTGTCTTTCCACATCCGGGGTGGTCAAATGCTCATAGATTCCATAAGAGCAGTATCCCAAGAAGGGGCATCATTAGGACACAAAATGTTGGAACGTTCTCACCAATTATACGAAAGCGGAGTTCCCATATTTAAAGCGTTGGATATGGTGTCAGGCGGACAAGGT
>DGFF01000054.1 GCA_002391545.1 Candidatus Fermentithermobacillaceae bacterium UBA3907
AGATGTGTATAAGAGACAGGTAATATACACTCTAAAGCAACCGAGAGGGGTAATAGATGGGCTGGTGGTCTTCCTAATAGTCGTCTTATTGGGGGTTTTGGCCCCTCTAACGGCTGTTCCACTCGTAGTGGATGATTATCAAACTATGTTGAAGGCAAAATGGTTTTACGTAATCCTCTTCTTAATCGTTCTTGGCATATCTTTCTGGTATTTTTTCGATCTTGCAAGATGGAAAGCAGATGAAACCGATATGTCATCAAAGATATACGCCGCTCTGTTGAACTGGTTGAGTTCCAAGTATCGTATTGCAGCTCCGCGGCTAAGGTTTGCAAACCGTCCATGGTCTAGGATCACAAACAAGAACAAGTCAGACGCGTTTCACGCGAGCGATTCCGACTAGGGAGAAGTTGTTTCAATGATGGATCATTGGTACTTTTGGTGGTGAAAGACTATGCTTCTTAAAGATCCAAGTTATCTGCGGTCAGCTTGGCTAGCCCAAAAACCTGGACCTACTGATAGCGGCTATTACGTGAAAATAAATAATGTCCCCACAGGCGTATCGAGTGCGCAGGTCATATTGCTATTCACCTATACCGTGAAGCCATTCTTGAACAAAGAGAAAAGGTACGAGTTCGATTTTGGGGAGTTATGTCCGACAAAGTCCCTGACCACTTAACGCCATCCGCAATTGTAATCACAAAATACCAGATAGAACGATTGAACCGTCTCAACTATGTTGACATTATTGATTGACTTTAAATATCATAAGAGTAGGGGGGTTATGTCATGGACTACTTGAAGAAGGATTACATTTATCATGGCAAGGCAGAAGATCTCATCAAAAGAATCGAACCAAATTCTATAGCCCTCAGTTTTTGGTCACCGCCCTATTTCGTAGGCAAAAAAATACGAAAAAGATGAGACGTTCGAATCTTGGCAAAATCTCCTAAAAGAGGTCATTCAGGGCCATGAACCGATACTAAAACCCGGTGGATTCATGGTCATCAACATTGCGGATATTCTTGCTTTCCCTGATGAAAACATGCCTCGATTTCAGGCAATGAATCCAGCTCAGCGCAGAAGTCCCGTAACCAGGGAAATGGTTTGGGAGGCCATGAAGCAATATCCGCATTATAGTAGATACCAATTGGCTGAACTGCTGGGATGCTCCGAACAGACTATAGACAGACGTCTGCGCGGTAACAACATAAGAGGCGGGAAAAAGCAAGTTCAGACTAGAGTCAAGTTAGTAGGGGCGTACTTGGAAGGATACGCCTATGAGGTAGAACTTTACCTATACGATAAGAGGATTTGGAAAAAAGACCCTGCGTGGGCTAACAGCAAATGGACAACCAGCACTTTAAAGGCGGTAAGCGAAACAGAAGATATATATGTGTTCTGGAAGCCGGGAGAGTACGTTGTCAATCGGGAGCGTCTCACTCCCGAAGAATGGAAAGCTTGGGGATATCGCCTAAAAGGGATCGTTTGGAGATCATAGACGTTAAATAAGAGTTAATCTGAAGGAAAGGGGGGATAATGTGCGGCCCTTTGTCAAAAGGCATTTGAGACAAACCGTCGTATTGGCAGCATTGCTTCTCACGGGAATGCTTTTAGCAGGCTGTTCGCGGAGCGGCTCCATCCTAGTCCAAACCACCCCTAGCAATACTAGCGTTTATATCAACAACAATTTCATTGGTACGACACCCCTCCTCATCCCCGAGCTGCCCGTTGGTATTACGAACATAACACTTCGCCATCAAGACTATTATCCGAAAACCGTCAAAGTTTCAGTTCGAGCAAATGAAACGATTGTGGTTTCAGAAAAACTTACTCCACTTCTGTCTAGAGTGGTCGATAGTTGTCTAACGTTAAGCAAACCCGAGCATCCTGTACAATTGTTCTTTCTGAATTCTTTGGCTAAGCTTCCAAGTAGCATTTCCTCAAGCTACTACTGGACTAGTTTGGCCAAAGAGGGTGATGCAGAATTGACGATTTCTACGATCGAACTGATGGCTATGTTCGAGTTCTTCGACCTCTCACTAGAAATCGCCCTATCGCCCAACGCAGAGGAAATGGTAGTTATGATCACAGACGGAACTGTCCATTTGTGGGACAAGACGAAGATCACAAATGATATCTACATAGTCAACCCTATATTTTCAAAAGAGCAACCTGTCAGCCCTGGTGGGTTTGTCGTAGTTCGAGAAGACGGCAAGTGGAAGCTGTTGAGGATTACGAGCAGCGCCGCCATCGATGCTGAGACGGTCATTCGAGAGAACGAAGAATGGATCCAAAGCATAACGAGAAGTGTTTTTTCCACCAGAAGCTCATCAGAAAAACTCGAGGCATCAGCTACACAATCCTCGACACCAGAAGTCAGTGATGACCAAACTGAAGACGATACTCCGAGGTGGCGAACCATAAAGGAATGGGCCGGAAAGGGAAATAAGCAAACAGAGACATTTGAGGTTACGAACCACGAATGGCAATTGGAATGGGCTGCAACGAACGAGAAAGTTATCGGCTTTTTTGTAGTTATGCTGTATAAGGAGAACGGACAATACGTTTCTATGCCCGTAAATCAGACTGGTGAAGGCGACGGCTCCACATATGTTAGAGGTGCTGGAAAATACTATCTGGACATAACCGCTGCAAACTTGGACTGGGAAATTAGAGTTTTGGATTACAAATAACATTCCGTGTCACCACGAGTCAAAACGTCGGCTCTGCTTTCCTCAGGAGTCTCTGCGCCGGCGGGAATCGGATTTGACGGGATATAAGGAGGGTCGATCCCCGCGCATGCGGGGTAAACACACAAGGCCTTTCCCCCCGGCCCCTGCAAAATGGTCGATCCCCGCGCATG
>DGFF01000129.1:0-6198 GCA_002391545.1 Candidatus Fermentithermobacillaceae bacterium UBA3907
AGATGTGTATAAGAGACAGAATCTGTTCTCCTCAAATACAAGTACGGGACTACTGCTTGTTTGTCTACACAGGTAGGGTGTCCAGTACAATGCAAGTTTTGCGCCTCTGGAAAACTAGGATTCGAAAGAAATCTTACTCGAGGCGAGATTCTGGACCAACTTCTCGGCATGTGTCGCCACACGGGCCAAAGAATAAGTAGGGTAGTTTTTATGGGAACAGGGGAACCTTTTTTGAACTATGATAATGTTATGGAAGCGATAGATTTGTTATCGAGCGAATCTATTTACGACATGTCCAGAAGAAAGATGACAATATCAACAGTGGGAATACCAGATGCGATACGAAAGTTTTCGAATGATTCTAGGGGTGTAAGATTGGCATTATCATTGCACGCGTCATCCAATGGTTTGCGGGATGAGCTGATTCCACTTAACAGGGCATACCCGTTGGGTGAGATAATGAGTGCAGTTAGATACTTTTCACAGGTTACCGGGCAAAGAGTGACTTTCGAGTATATGTTACTTAAAGATATAAATGACTCTGACAAGGATGCCCAGGCCTTAGCAAATCTTATAAAAGATATGGATTGCCTGGTGAATCTCATCCCATGGAATCCTGTTCCAGGTGTGCCATACGAGGCAAGCGACGCAGATCAAGTGAATAGGTTCAAGAAAATCCTTGAAAAGAACCATATCAAAGTAACTATGCGCCGTAAACTAGGTAGCAGCATAGAAGGTGCTTGTGGCCAGCTCCGACGGGCGAAAACTTAGCATTAGGAGGAATAACATCTTGAGGTTGAGGTGGGTTGCTGATACATCCCAAGGGTTAGTAAGACTTGAAAACCAAGATTCATGGAGAGTCCATTGTCTGGATCGAAGTGGAGAAGATGAAGCTTGTTTGGCTGTTGTCGCAGACGGAATTGGCGGGAGAGAGGGCGGGAAGCTAGCCTCATCCTTGGCTGTTGAATCCATAAGCCAATTCGTTACAGACTTTATTTGGGAAAAAAAGCCTATTGATCTGCTCAAACAGGGCATGCTATACGCCAACGCCAAGATCTTATCGGCTAGTACAGAAGATGAGAGCGTCAGAGGGATGGGCACAACTCTTACCTGCGCGTTGGTTTACGCTAAAGACGGAAAGGTTTTTATTAGCCATGTGGGGGATAGTCGAGCCTACATCATATCCCGTGGTATCATACGGCGTATTACTGATGATCATTCCATATCAGGGGAGTTGGTAAAAAAAGGCTCCATAACAGAAGAAGATGCTATGTTTCATCCAAGCCGTAATGTGCTTACCGCTGCTTTAGGAACCCACGATTCAGTAGAAGTGTCTTTATACAAGGAAAGACTACTACCTAACGATGTGATAATTTTGTGCACTGATGGGCTTACAAGCCTTGTTTCTGCAGATGAAATTTGCCAAGTGGCGCTTAACGGTTACACCGAAGCAGCAACTAAACTTGTGGATCTTGCAAATAGTCGTGGCGGCTATGACAATGTGACTGTGGTTGTGCTTTGGCGAGAAATCTCAGAATCGGCAGATGGACTTAGAGGTGAAGCAGAATGAGCGCAAGCGACGATATGGTTGGGCGAATGATTGCAGGGCGCTATGAGATTGTAGAAAAAATCGGTAGCGGCGGCATGGGAGTGGTGTGGAAGGCCAAGGACAAGATTTTAGACAGGCACGTGGCCCTAAAGATCTTAAGGCCTGAGATGAGTGAAGATCAGGCGTTTGTTCAAAGGTTCAGACAGGAAGCCAAAGCCGCAGCTTCGTTGTCCCACAGTAATATCGTGAATATTTACGATGTGGGTCAAGATAGAGGTTTACACTATATCGTTATGGAGTTAGTTGAAGGCCAGACCCTGCGAGATAAACTAAACGAAGCCGGCAGACTATCCGTTGATGAAGCGGTAAACATCGCAATTCAGATATGTCTAGGGCTTGCCCATGCCCATGCTTGCGGGATTATTCACAGAGATATCAAGCCTCAAAATATACTGATTACCAATACTGGGCAGGTCAAAGTAGCAGATTTTGGTATCGCACGAGCTTTGGGCTCTGCTTCTAATACTGGGAAAAGCATAGTAGTTGGTTCCGCCTCTTATCTTTCACCTGAACAAGTAACGAACCAAGCGGTTACGGCGGCATCGGACCTTTACTCCCTTGGAGTTGTTCTTTACGAAATGGTCACCGGTGAGCTGCCGTATACAGGGGACACCCCTATAGCAGTTGCTATTCAGCACGTGGAGGGGCGAATTCCTTCAGTCCGTGAAAGAAATCCAGACGCACCCATAGAGCTGGAAATGATTATTTCTAAAGCCATGGCTAAAGACCCCGAGGATCGTTTTCAATCTGCCGGCGAGATGATGGCTTCGCTGCGTCGTGTAAGACCGCACTTAGGAATAGGATCTCCAGATGAGGTATTGCTAAAGGGTGATGATAATTTGTCCGGGCAGAAGCATGAAAAACAAAAGAAGCGAAGGACGAGTAAAGCCTTAAAGATACTTGGAATAGTGGTAATCATAGGCTTAGGGTTGGGAGCCTATTTTGTGTATTCTTTTACCAATTGGATGGCAGTACCTGAAGTTGAAGTACCTAATATTGTTGGGAAGAACCAAGTTGAAGCCCAGGAACTGCTGCGAGCGGCCGGTCTGGTCCCACGGCTTTCTGCAGAAAAATATGATCCCGATGTGGAAGCCAATACTGTCATTTCTCAAAGTCCTCTAGGTGGTGAAAAGGTTAAAGAAGGCCGTGAGGTCTACTATGTTCTATCCAAAGGCGAATCCTTGGTTACTGTTCCCGATGTTTGTCAGTTAAGCTTGAGGGAAGCCCAACTGGAACTGGAGAACAAAAATCTCGAGCTTGGGAATGTGGACCGCGTTTTCCATGAAACTGTACCTGAAGGCCACGTAATATCGCAAAACCCTAAAGCCAACACTTCTGTGTCAGAGGGTACTAGAGTTGACGTTTCAGTATCCAAAGGCCCCGAAGTGATAAAAGCGGTAGTCCCAAGGTTGATTGGGTTATCTCTAGAAGAAGCAGAACAATTGCTACAAGAACATTCTCTAGAACTAGGTGAAGTAGTAGAAGTTCACAGTGATTTAGCCAATGGCATGATATTGTCCCAGGATCCAACCGAGGGGATCGAAGTAGAGGAACACTCCGAGGTAAACGTGACTATTTCCATCGGTCCTGAGGAACAACTCCATGAGTATACAGTTAAGATCAAAGTACCCGATAATGACGAGCCTGTAAATGTTAAGGTAGTAGTGATTGACATGGAAGGGGAGTCAGTTCGCTATGAGCAAGATGTAGAGCCACGGGAAGTTATCCACGTGTCTATCAAATACAAAGGTAATGCTGCTTTACTCAAAGTTTATCTTGACGGCAATCTTTGGTCTGAACAGGTAATTGAACCGTAAAAGGAGGGAACAACAACGTATTGACTGGAAGAATACTAGCAGTGCATTCGGCTGAATGCGAAGTGGCTTTGGAGGATAAAGTTGTTTCATGCATAATGCGGGGCCGATTAAAGGCCAAAGATTCGTCAGTTTACGCAGGGGATATCGTTACAGTATCCTGCTTAGACGGACAGTATGTCATAGAAGAAGTTCATGAACGGAGGAACCTGTTAATAAGGCCCCCTGTCGCAAATGTGGATCAGGGGATTTTGGTGACGGCAGTTACCCAACCTCCCATGAGTTATCTGTATATGGACCGAGTGCTGCTCCAGATGGAGTACGAAGGGGTTCGAGGTGTAGTTTGTGTAAACAAGCAAGACATAGAAGACCCTTACGAAATAGAAAGAATTGTCCAAGTATATTCATCAGCCGGATATGAATGTGTTGTGACCTCGGCTCTTACTGGCTACGGCTTAGAAAAGTTGGCAAGTATTTTAGACGATAAAGTGACAGTCTTTGCCGGGCAAAGCGGTGTCGGTAAATCGAAACTAATTGGCTCCCTGATTGGAGTGGATGTTTTAATAGGTGATCTTTCAAATAAAGGAAGAGGTCGACACACTACCAGGTGGGTAAAGATTTTCCCGATAGGGGATAACGGTTTTGTAGCAGATACTCCAGGTTTCTCTAGGATTGATCTAGTGCCGGTTGAACCCCATGAATTAGGTTTTTTGTTTCCTGACATAGGGAAATATGCTGAATTGTGCCATTTTCCAAGGTGTCTGCACAAGACTGAGGATAAGTGCGCCGTAAAAGACGCAGTAAGTGATGGCAAAATCTCTCTGCAGCGCTACCAGAGTTATATAAATCTGCTAGATGAAGCTATGGAGCAAAGGAGATACTAATGATGAATTACAGTGAAATTCCAAGAGAGTTTAAAAAGGTCAAGGTGGCAGCATCACTCTTGTCTGCAAACATGTTGGAAATAGGGAGTGATGTGATGAAACTAAAAGATGCAGGAGTGGATCTACTCCATTTAGATGTAATGGATGGCCACTTTGTACCTAATTTGACCTTTGGGCCGGACTTTGCTAGAAGGCTATATGAAGTGGGTATTCCCCTTGATGTGCATCTTATGGTTTCCAATCCAGAATGCATGTTAGATCAGTTTTGTGATTACGCCGAGTATGTCACGATTCACGCCGAGGCCACTCCCCATGTGCATAGGTTGCTTAGGAGAATAAGAGAAAAGGGCTGCAAAAGCGGTGTAGCTCTTAATCCGTCTACTTCTCCAAACTTTTTGCAGTACGTCTTAGACGAAACGGATTTAATACTCATAATGACAGTTAACCCTGGGTTAGGTGGCCAATCGTTTATTCCATCAATGTTACATAAGATTAAAGAGATTAGGGACCTAATTGATCAGGCAGGATTGCCAATAGAAATCCAAGTTGACGGCGGGATAACTGGAGATAACGCACATGAGGTTATCAAAAAAGGTGCCGATATTCTCGTGTCTGGCAACTACATTTTTTCTAGCGATGATATGGCTGCCGCCGTTTACAGTTTGAGAGGAACTTCACTTAAAGAATGTTGATTTGGCGCTGCGGTGATTGCGAAGCCAATACCAAAAACACCCCTCAATCTAATTAGTTGAGAGGTGTTATTTGGCCCAAATCACAAGCATATCACTTGACTACACGCTGGACTTTCCCGCTGCGCAGGCATCTAGTGCAGACCCACATCTTTTTATGAGTGTTGCCAACTGCTACACGAACCCGTTGAACATTGGGAGACCAATCTCTCTTGGTTTTTATGTTGGAATGACTTACGCGGTTTCCTACCATTCTTGTTTTACCGCAAATTTCACACTTAGCCATATAATTGTAACCTCCTCGAACCTTATGACTTGCCTATTTTAGCATAGAACCAGTTGCAGGAGAAGGGATATACCCCATGGAATAATTAGAAACAGCGTATTTTGCGTGAAAATGATGAGAACCTTTACAATTTCTTTGAAGCACGTACTATTATATTGTATATGTGGTAGAGGCAGAACTTAGAGTGGAGTGTTATCGCTAGTGGCTAAAGAGATTAGAACAGACATCGGCAAACTAGCTTTGTCAGAAGAAGCTATTGCAACCATTGCAGGAGCTGCTGCTACTGAGTGTTATGGGGTAGTAGGCATGGCAGGTCGTAAGATGACCGATGGTATTTCTGAGTTGCTTGGGCAAGAGAATCTCGCCAAAGGGGTAGACGTTACAATCGATGGTGACGATCTATATATTACACTTTATGTGGTGCTTGGTTATGGAGTAAAGATTCCTGAAGTTGCCAGAATGGTTGCAGATAAGGTGCGCTATACTGTAGAAAATCTAACTGGACTAAAAGTAAAAAAGATTACAGTCAATGTAGAAGGCTTGAGACTTCAGGAGGATGTTGAAAGTTGGTAATAGCAGAATCGCGAATAGATGGCGATCAGTTTATAGATATTATTACCTATGCCAAAGACTACTTGTACTACCGAAAAGAAGAGGTAGACGCTTTGAACGTGTTTCCTGTGCCCGATGGGGATACTGGAACAAATATGTATCTTACCCTATCATCTGCAGTTGAAAGCCTGAATGGAATGTCTGGCATTTCCATATCGGAAGCATCTGAAATTGCCAGTAGGGGCGCTCTCATGGGCGCTCGCGGTAATTCTGGAGTCATCCTATCGCAGATTCTAAGAGGTATTGCCAAGGGTTTTGCAGGTAAGGAACACGCTGGGCCCCAAGAAGTAGGTGAAGCTATGGA
>DGFF01000129.1:6454-15139 GCA_002391545.1 Candidatus Fermentithermobacillaceae bacterium UBA3907
GTTCTTAGGGGGCTCAGAGACGCTGCCCTAGATTGCTTGGCATTTGATGAAGTTACTATCTACCATATGCTCAAAGAATGTCTCTTAAGAGGCAATGAGGTTCTCGAGAAAACTCCAGACCTGCTGCCAGTCCTAAAGGAAGCTGGCGTTGTGGATGCAGGAGGGCAAGGTCTACTGTACATCGTAGAAGGAGCGTTGGAGTGGTACGAAAAAGGTCATGAAGTATTACGCGAAGGCGGGAAAGTTGTAGATCTGCAGTTGGCCGTGCCTGTGGTCCATGAGGAAGAATTAACGAACATTGAATATCCATACGATACTCAGCTGTTAATTCTTGGCGGTGTTGCATCTATCGATCTGCTGAAGCAATTTCTTGAACCCCTGGGCGATTCGCTACTTGTCGTAGGGTCTGGAGATGTGGTGAGAGTTCATATCCATACTGCCGTGCCTGAACAAGTAATTGGCGTTTGCAGGCAATATGGTTCACTCTCAGATGTCACTATAGATAACATGATTGAACAGTCTAAAACTGCTCTGCGATCTAGAGTTCAAGCAACAGTCCCTGTTACCGTTGAGGCCAAAAAAACCATTAGCGTCGTTTCTGTGGCTATTGGGAGCGGAATTAAGGCCATTATGAAAAGTTTAGGTACCGATTTTGTAATGGATGGCGGAATTACAATGAATCCATCAACTAGCGACGTAGCAGCAGCCGTAAATTCAATGGGAACAGATAAAGTGATTTTCCTTCCTAACAACCCCAATATTTTTCTGGCAGCTAGACAAGCAAAGAGGCTCACAGGTAGAAAGATGTACATTGTTCCTTCCAAAACCATACCACAAGGAATCTCGGCTCTTTTGGCCTTAAACCTCGAAGAGAGCGTGGAGTACAATTTGAAACGAGCAGGTAAGGCCATACGGAGCGTTAAAACAGCAGAAGTAACATTTGCCGCGCGAGATGGCAAGTTTGGTAAACATACGTTTAGGCAAGGGGATATAATCGGCCTTATCGATGGTAAGGTAGATATAGTAGGGCAAGATCCTGAGGAAGTTCTGAAAGACCTAATGGCGCACATGGTAACCGAATCCGACTCACTCATAACAGTGTACTATGGGCACGATGTTGATGATGAAACAGCGTCTGTAGTTTATGAGGTGTTAGAAAAGGATTTTGGGTCTGACTGCGATATTGAGGTTCACTTTGGTGGCCAGCCGCTATATTACTACATAGTGTCGGTGGAATGATGGGAATGCAACTATCATTGGATCAAGATGTTAGGTATTTAAAAGGCGTAGGGCCTAAGATGGCTAAAGAACTGAATTCATTAGGAGTAGAAACAGTTCAAGATTTGCTTGATTATTTTCCCTTTAGGATAGAAGATTTCTCGCAGATAAAAAGGATCCGCGATTTAAACCCAGGAGATGAAGTAACCATATCTGGAAAAGTCGTCAGCCTTTCTACGATGCCGGGACGTCGGGGTCCGGTTTTACGCGCAGGAGTGTCAGACGGCAGCGGAATATGCTACTTAGTATGGTACAATACGCCATATATGGCAAAAACTATTCGTCGAGGTATGCAGATTATTGCATCAGGTAAGGTAGAATGGCGCCGTCAGAGTTGGGAGATGCCGCATCCTCTTTTGCAGCAATCAGGGGAAAATAATGGAAAAGGTCCTATTCTAGCTGTGTACCACTCAAAGGCAGGGCTATCTTCATCGGTTATCTCAAGAATAATTTGTGACAATTTAGATCCGTATCTAAATTTAGTAGAGGAATTATTGCCTCCGGACATCATTTCAAGACATGGACTTATGGGCCAAAGAGAAGCCTATGAAAATATTCATCGTCCCTCTAGTTCGGCAAAGTGGGAAACAGCACGCAGGACGTTTGCTTTTCGGGAGGTGTTCTTGCAACAGATGGCCCTACTTATGATGAAAAAAGAAAATGAGGCCATCGGCCCTGTACCGGCGTTTACTCGTTTCTCTCTTCCGCAGGTGTTTGTGGAGTCATTACCTTTTGAACTTACACGAGCGCAGGCTAAAACCATCGAAGACATTAGACAGGATTTATCATCACCAAGACTTATGAATCGGCTGATACAAGGGGATGTGGGGAGCGGAAAGACAGTAGTTGCCATCTGGGCGTTGTTGGCAGCGGTTAACAATGGATACCAGGGGGCATTACTGGCTCCAACAGAGATCTTGGCTCGGCAACATTACGAAACGCTTCAAGAATTAAGCGGTGAGTATGCCAAAGTAGGCTTTCTTTCAGGGAGTCTTGCAGCTTCTGAAAAAGGAGAGGTTCTTGATCGGGTTGCCGCAGGCTCTATAGATATATTGATTGGTACCCATGCTATGCTAGAACCTTACGTTAAGTGGTCTAATCTTGGATTGATTGTTACTGACGAGCAACATAGATTTGGAGTTAAGCAAAGGTTGAACTTATCTTATGGGATGCAAATGCCTCACGTGTTAGTTATGAGTGCGACCCCCATACCTAGGTCTTTAGCACTTACTATTTACGGTGACTTGGACATATCGGTCATAGATGAGTTGCCTCACGGCAGCAGCAAGGTTCAAACTAAGGTGCTAGACTACAGCGACCGCAAGGATGCTTACGCAGTTTTGCGAGAAGAAGTTCAAAAGGGACATCAGGCGTACGTAGTATGTCCGCAAATAAGCGAGGGAAAATCAGGGCGCAAGTCTGCAGAATACGTGTTTGAAGAATTAAGCCAGGGTTACCTTCGTGGCATAGAAATAGGCTTGGCACATGGAGGTATGCCTAAGGATCTACTTGCCCAGCAGATGCAAGATTTCTCCCAAGGGCTCACCAAAGTTCTCGTAGCGACTACTGTTATTGAGGTAGGCATTGACGTTCCAAACGCTACCTGCATGGTGATAGAAGGCGCTGAGTCATTTGGCCTTGCTACTTTGCATCAACTTAGGGGACGGATAGGGCGTGGGGGACAACAGGCATTTTGTTTCGTGATCCCATCGTCTGAAGGTACCAGTTCCATGGCCAGATTGAAAACTTTCGAAACTGTCTTCGATGGGTTTGAACTAGCAGAGATTGATCTGTTGCAAAGAGGCCCTGGACAGTTTTTCGGGGTTAGACAGCACGGCATGGGGAACGTAAATGTGCAAGACTTAGGAATAACGGTTGACGTCATAGTTAAAGCGAGAGAAGAAGCCCGCCGTGTTATAGAAATAATTGAAGAAGGCAAACCTTCTTTTGAATACGGGGCTTTGGTAAACGAAGTTAGAAGACGGTTTGGAGACTTGGCACAACATGCAAGATCTAGATGATCAAGTTTATCGGCATTGCGTTAAGTGTTATTATCATAGCATAAGCACCTAGGCCATGCTGAACCACTAGATACAGAGAGAATGGAGGTTAATCTATTGTTATCTGCAGTTTATCCAGGAAGTTTCGACCCAATTACAAATGGACATCTTGACATTATCAAACGAAGCGCTAAATGTTTCGACAAACTGTATGTTGCTGTATTCGATAATCCATCAAAGACGCCTTTGTTTTCTGTGCAAGAACGCTTAGAAATGATAAGTGAGGAATGCAAGGATTTAGATAATGTGGAAGTAGTAGGGGCTAGCGGGCTTCTAGTTGATTTCGCTCGGAAAAATGGAATAAGTGTATTGGTCAAGGGATTAAGGGCGGTTTCTGATTTTGACTATGAGTTCAAGATGGCGCTAATGAACAAGAAATTGGATCCTGAAATAGAGACGGTGTTTATGATGACCTCCCTAGATTATCTTTATCTTAGTTCCAGCCTTGTCAAGGAGGTTGCCGCGTATGGAGGTTGCGTGAAGGATTTAGTACCTCCTAGCGTCGAAGGAAGGTTATTAAGAAAATTGAAGGAAGTAAGCGCGCAAAAAGAAGCTAAACAGTGAGAACAGGAGGCTATGGGTCATGGATGTACTGATAATGATAGAGAGGCTGGATACATACCTTTCTGAATGCTCTCGGTTGCCTCTGGTAGGAAAGCTCTTAGTAGATGAAGATGAAGTTTTCGACATGATAGATGAGATAAAAGCTGCAATCCCTCCCGAGCTAGAGCAAGCCAGGTGGCTTCTGAAAGAGAGAGAACGTATCTTGCAGGAAGCGCGGAAGGAAGCGGACCAAATAATTAGTGATGCAAAAGGTCAAATCGATATACTTGCTTCTGAGTCTATTATCGCAAAAGAGGCGAGAAAACAAGCAGAGGATCTACTAGAAAGAACCCAAGAAGTAGCTACCGAAATACACGTAGGAGCCAGGGAGTATGCAGACGAGATCATGGAGAGAGTAGAAAATCTCTTAGCCAATTTGCTTGAAGAAGTGAGACAGAATCGTCAGGAACTTGGCGTGACGGTTACTGATGTTTCCGAGCTAGAAGATCTAGAGGAAGCCGACGTAAAACTGAGCGTGTCAAGTGAGGATCTGTGGGATTTCGACTCCTTTGAAGAATAAGACAGGTTTGACGCAAACGAGAGGTGCTTTCCGTATTGTTTAGGGAGCAAAAGGATGACAGGCTAAAAAGGATATGTAGAATAGGCATTGTTGCGATTGTGATATTGAGCCTTAAGTTTGTGCCGTCCGGATATTTTGCAGTGTATCCAGGACCTGTAACAAATCTTGCCTCAATGGTGGATGTAAGTGAACATCCGCCAGGCGACTCTTCCTTCTATATGGTGTATGTAATGGCTAAAGATGCTAGCGTTTTGGATTGTATTGTCGCCGCTTTCAGCAGAACAATTGCCCTGTGGCCAAAGGAGCAGGTGCTCGGTGGGATGACCCCTGAGGAATATAAGAACAAGAATGTTGACTTAATGGCTGAAAGCCAACAAATTGCCGCAAGTACGGCTTTAAGAGCTCAGAACATAGATGTGTCTGAGCAGGGAACTTTTCCCGTTAGCGTCTCAATTCATGCTGGTGAGATCCAAGGCCCATCTGCGGGGTTAGCTTTTGCCTTAGAGATTTTTAACCGAACAGGCGTAGATTTGCTACAAGGGAGAAGAATTGCGTGCACCGGGGTATTGCTGGCCGACGGAAGTATACAAGGAGTAGGGGGAGTAGCTCAAAAGACGATAGCTTGCGAAAAAGAAGGTATAGACATTTTCGTAGTCCCCAAGGTAAACTATGACGAAGCATTGAGATTTGCTCGTAGCGTACAAATAATAGGTGTAAGCACTTTCGAGGAAGCAGTTCGCGCTTTGGTCCAAGACACAGTTCCTTGACACAAGGTGGCACCTGCCTATATAATCCGGTGTGTCAAATGGAGGGTAAGACTATTTTGAAAGTTGACATTTCAAGCATAATCAAAGATATAGGGTCGAGTTTAGCCTTTAAGGAAACAGGTTCTTCAGACATTTTCATGCAAGGCGATGACAAAGTGCCCTTGGCTGTGCCCATTGTAGTAGAGGGAGTTGCAACTTGCACTAGCGATGGTATCTACATTCAAGCCAATATTAAGGGCGTTGCGCATCTTACTTGTTCAAGGTGTCTTAGGGAATATGATCAAGAGTTCGAACTGTCGTGTGAAGGTAGATTCCAAAAGCGTTTCACATCGCCTGTGTCTTCTGAAGAAGGGGATTTTGTAGAGAACTTTGCCTTAGAAGGCGACTTTTGTGTTCTAGATGATATGATAAAACACGAACTTATACTGAGTTTACCCATGAAGCCTTTGTGCAGTCCTGATTGCAAAGGTTTAGAAGAACACGAAGAATATGAAGTAGAAGATGAACCTACAGCCTTCGGTAGAAAATTGCTGGAAGCGATAGAAGAAGGGAGCAAGACTAATGGCAGTACCAAAAAGAAGGACCTCGGCATCTAAGAGGGACAAGAGAAGAGCTTCTGCGTGGAAAAATAGGTTGGCATCGCCACAGCTAGTAGAATGTCCCAGGTGCCATTCGTTAATATTGCCTCACAAGGTTTGTCCAGATTGCGGGTATTACAAGGGGCGGCAAGTAATGAAAGTGAAAGCTAAGTAGCCTGAATCCAAATTGGATCTGCGGATACTTAGGCCAGTATACGTGGGATAAATAGAAAACTCCGAAATTGTCGGGGTTTTTTATTTCATAATTTGCTTCAAGCGTACTTGACAGTATTTGTATAGTAGGTGTTAATATTAAGGTGTTAACACCTAGCTATAACCACACAGGAGCAAAACTCAAAGTAAGGACGGGTTGCCATGGCGCTCAGTCCCAAAGAAAGACGAAAACAGATAAAAGAAATTCTGGCGGCTAATCCATTTATCCCAGATAGGCGCTTGGCCCATCATTTCGATGTGAGCCCGCAAACCATCCGCCTCGACCGGCTCGCTCTAGGCATTCCTGATCAAAGGACACGTACTAAAGAGGTTGCAGAAAGAGCTTACGGAATGGTTCGAGCTATGGGGCAGCAAGAAATAGTAGGTGAACTTATAGATCTAGAACTGGGCAAATCAGCCATATCTATTTTAGAGATAACGCCTGAGATGGCTTTTGAGAGAACAGGCATTGCTAGAAGCCACTATATTTTCGCACAAGCAGACTCCCTTGCCATCTGCGTTGTGGATGCGGAAAACGTGGTAACTGGAATAGCTAACCTAAAATTCAAGCGGCAAGTCAAGGTAGGGGAAAGGCTTGTGGCCAAAGGTCAAGTTACAAGTGATAGGGGAGACAAGTTTACGGTTCTTGTAGAGACTCGGTGTGAAGGAGAACTAGTTTTCAGAGGCAAGTTTTTGGTGTTCTCCCTTGACGAAAGGGGCAACGGAAATTGAACATGAACGCAATTGGCGGTAAGCCCAGAATTGCCCTGGATTTGATGGGCGGAGATCATGCACCTCACGCTGCCATTGAAGGTTGTATGTTAGCACTAGAAAAACACACTCCTGTTATAGCATTGGGAACCGCCGAAGCGGTGGAATTATTGATTAGCAAAGTCCAGGACCCGAATCTGACTTCGGTTGTCTGCAACCAAGTTATTACCAGCGAGGAATCACCAGTGAGGGCTGTAAGAACCAAGTCTGATTCTACTATAGTAAGAGGGCTAACCATGGTCAAAAATAAAGAGGCGTCGGCTTTTGTTTCGGCAGGTTCTACAGGTGCCCTTTTGGCGGGAGGCGTGTTGATATTAGGTCGTGCTGAGGGTGTAGACAGGCCTTGTTTGGGT
Organism: Candidatus Fermentithermobacillaceae bacterium UBA3907; assembly: GCA_002391545.1. GTDB lineage: Bacteria > Bacillota > Sulfobacillia > Fermentithermobacillales > Fermentithermobacillaceae > UBA3907. Next base: position 13,598 of record DGFF01000129.1, read on the forward strand.
ATGGTTCTTCCTTCTAAGAACGACCGCGGGGTCTTGGTAATGGACTTAGGCGCATCTGCTGATGTCCAACCACAAAATTTGATTGAATTCGCACTTATGGGGAAAATTTACGCAGAGCGGGTACTAGGGTGGGATGACCCCAGAGTGGGCCTTTTAAACATAGGAACTGAAGCCAATAAAGGTACTGCTACTACTAAGAAAGCTTATACCCTTCTGGAAAATGCTCCTTTAAATTTTATAGGCAATGTTGAAGCGCGAGACGTGTTCTTCGACAAAGCAGACATAATAATTACGGATGGTTTCACAGGAAATATTTTACTAAAAACATGCGAAGGAGCTTTACTATTTCAGATTTCAAATCTTAAAAAAGCAGTAGAAAGCAATTTTAGATCTAAAATAGGGGCCCTATTGCTTCGCCCTGCCCTATATGACCTTGTCAATACCCTCGACTACTCGAATTTTGGAGGGGCACCTATGCTTGGCTTAGAAGGGTGCGTAGTTAAGTGTCACGGTTCTTCCGACGCCGTGGCTATAGCCAATGGAGTTGCGCAGGCAGTTAGATTTATAGAAAGCAACGTGGCTTCTGTAATATGCGAGACCCTGGCGGAAATGGGGTTAAGGAGCGTGAATCATGACTAAGAACGTTTCGGCGATAATAGAATCGGTGGGAGCATATGCGCCTCCCAACATCCTTACAAACGCGGATCTGGAAAAAATGGTTGATACGTCTGATGAATGGATTATTGAAAGAACTGGCATAAAAGAAAGGCGTATAGCCAGCGAGGGCATGAGCACTTCTGATTTGGCAACAAAAGCTGCCTTATCCTGTCTGTCGTCTTCTTCTATAGAACCAGAAGATATCGATCTTATAATAGTAGCGACGGCTAGTCCTGATTATGCATTTCCTGCCACTGCGTGTCTTGTACAACACGCCCTTGGTGCGACAAATGCGGCGGCGTTTGATGTAGAAATCGGGTGCACGGGATTTATATATGGACTGGCTATCGGGTCTCAATTCATTGTTTCTGAAACTTATGAAAATGTGTTGGTTATAGGTGCTGAAACTTTGTCAAGGCTGATCAATTGGGAAGATAGGAATACGTGTGTTCTGTTCGGCGATGGAGCAGGTGCGGCACTTCTGACTCCTGGTAAACCAGATGAAGGCATATTAGGATTTCACCTAGGAGTGGATGGCTCTCAAGAAGAGGTTCTATATCTTCCTGCAGGTTTATCCAAACTACCTGCAAGCCATGATACAGTTGACCAAGGCCTGCATTATGTACATATGGAAGGTAGAGCTGTATTTAAGTTTGCAGTAACGACCATGAATAACGCTGTATCAAAGCTATTGGAACAGATTGGTAAGACTCCTGAGGATGTAGATCTTCTAATTCCCCATCAAGCCAACATAAGGATTATCAATTCAGCGATACAAAGATTCCAAATCCCTCGAGAAAAAGTAATGATTAACATAGAAAAGTATGGTAATACGTCTTCGGCATCTATTCCCATAGCGCTCTACGAGGCTCATGAGCAGGGGCG
>DGFF01000129.1:15409-16867 GCA_002391545.1 Candidatus Fermentithermobacillaceae bacterium UBA3907
AATGGTAATGCGTGAGACCTTGAAAGTCAGATAGACTTACGAAGGAAAAGGAGGTTCTAAAATGGGGACCGTAAAGATTGTGACTGACAGCGCACAGGATTTTGAACCTGCGTTTATGGAAAAGATGGGTATCACAGTTGTCCCTTTAACGGTTCACTTCGGTGATGAATCGTACAAGGACGGATACGAAATTCGAGGTAAAGAGTTCTACGACAAACTGGTGAGTTCCGAATTTGTTGCACGTACCTCACAACCTTCACCATGGGTCTTTCAGAACGTTTTCAGTGAGCTTACTGAAGACGGTTCCTCAGTTGTGGCTATATTCTTGTCGTCAGCATTAAGCGGTACGTATGAAGCGGCTCAGATGGCTAAAGAATCCTTGCCAGACAGGCAAATTGAAGTTATAGATTCAAAAAGCGCTTCTGGAATGTACGGGATGATGGCTATTTTAGCCCAGGAAATGGCCGACGCGGGGAAGACGTTTGAGGAAATAGTGTCCGCAGTCTATCGTATGGTCGAAGCCTGCGTGACGTTGTTTTCAGTAGATACCCTTGACTATTTGGCTAGAAATGGCAGGATAGGGAAGGCTGAACACTTACTGGGAAGCCTGCTCAATGTAAAGCCTATTTTATCCATTGACGAAGAAGGATATGTTGTGGCCAAAGAAAAAATTAGAGGAAAGAATAAAACTATACCCAGGATGGTAGACATTATGATTGAAGAGTTGGGCCAAGGAGAGGAACTATATGTATGCATTTCACATGCTAATTCTCCTTCAGAAGCGGAAACACTAAAGGAGCTAGCCCAGGACCGACTTAACATAAATAGATTCTTTGAAACCGAAATTGGGGCGATTATCGGTGCGCATACGGGCCCTGGAACTCTTGCTTTACTAGCCATTCCGGTTAAGGCAGTTTGAATAATTGACATTCGGGGGTGTTTTAATTGGCCAAAATAGCTTGGGTTTTTCCAGGACAGGGAGCACAGTTCCCCGGAATGGGAAAAGAACTATATGACCAATATGATGTGGCGAAAGAAGTGTTTGAAAGAGCAGATGCGGCTTTAGGGTTTAAATTGTCTAATATGATATTTAACGGGCCATCTGATGAATTGACCTTGACCTATAACGCCCAGCCTGCCTTACTCACAGTGAGCATCGCTGCCGCAAAAGTTTTAGAATCGCATGGCCTTAAACCTGATATGGTTGCAGGATTGAGCCTTGGGGAGTATACGGCGTTGGTATGCGCAGACTCCTTAAGTCTTGAGGATGGGGTGGTCCTTACTAGAAAACGAGGCAAGTACATGCAGGAAGCTTGTCCACCTGGTGAGGGAAGCATGGCTGCCATCATTGGTTTGTCATGCGCAGAAGTTGAAGCAATTTGCTTTGAATCTTCAAAGTTAGGTGTAGTAACGGGAGCTAACTACAATTGTCCTGGGCAGGTAGTAATTTCGGGGGAC
>DGFF01000129.1:17055-19383 GCA_002391545.1 Candidatus Fermentithermobacillaceae bacterium UBA3907
GCTCCTTTTCACTGTGCCTTGATGGAGCCTGCGGCTAAGAAACTTAAGGCTGATTTTGAAAAAGTTGAATTTAAGGACCCAACTATTCCAGTATACTCCAATGTTACAGGTAGAAAGGTCACCGATGCTCGCGGGATCAAGGAAATCTTGATCCAGCAAATGACTCAACCTGTTTTGTGGCAAGTAGATATGGAAAACATGATTTTCGACGGGGCTTCCGTGTTTGTCGAGGTTGGTCCAGGCAAAGCCCTAGCCGGATTTGGCAGAAGGATCAACCCTACAATTCGTTTCGTGCAGTTTTGTTCCCCTCGAGATCTGAAAACTATTATTGATCTTTACGAGGAGGCTTCAGTAATATGAGTATTGGCAGTCGCGTAGCGCTTGTAACCGGGGCGTCCAAAGGTATAGGAAGAGCTTGTGCTGTTCGATTGGCCAAAAGTGGCTACGACATTGCTGTTAACTACTTGAGAGACGAGGAGGGGGCACGCGAAACTGCAAGGATGGTTGAAGCAGAAGGCGTAAGGGCAGAAGTTTTTCAATGTGATGTTTCATCATTCACTGACAGTCAGAACCTAATAGATCGAATCGAAAAAGAGCTGGGACCTATTCAGGTAGTTGTGTGTAACGCAGGTCTTAATAAAGATGCTCTTTTCATGCGAATGACTGAGGAAGATTGGGATTTAGTTATTGATACCAATCTAAAAGGGGTATTTAATGTAACGAGATGGGCGGCAAGACCTATGGCTAGGAGGAAAAGGGGAAGGATCATCAGTATATCTTCTGTAGTAGGTTTTACAGGAAATCCAGGTCAGGCTAATTACGCTGCGTCTAAAGCGGGAATCTTAGGACTTACTAGAACGCTTGCAAAAGAACTGGCCAGATATACGATTACTGCAAACGTGGTGGCTCCTGGATATATACTGTCAGAGATGACCGATAAACTTCCGACGGAAATCCAAGAGAAACTAAAGAGTCAGATTCCCTTGGGTAGGCCTGGAACTGCAGAAGATGTAGCGCATGCCGTGGCGTTTTTGGCGTCCGATGACGCAGCATACATCACAGGTCAGGTTTTAATTGTTGACGGTGGTATGTCTACCGGCAACATCTAGTATATAGTGTTGGTTGCGGGGAGGTGAATAATTTGACAGAAGATAAGTTGTTTGAAGAGGTAAAGAAGATAATAGTCGATCAACTAGGTATTGAAGAGTCGTTGGTGACCAAAGAGGCATCGTTTATAGATGATCTAGGCGCTGATTCTCTGGAAATTGTAGACCTTATAATGGCATTTGAAAGCGAATTTGGTATTACAATACCTGATGAAGATGCAGAAAACCTTACAACAGTTAAAGATGCCATTGAATACCTAAGAGAGCATGTAAAGGAATAATTGTAAAAAGAGGCCCTACTACCCTTCAGGTATGTGGGGCCCCAGTTCATGGAGAGGATGAGCCTGAAAGTGAAGGCAAACAGACGTGTAGTTGTTACAGGTTTAGGGGTTGTGAGCCCCATAGGTATAGGATTGTCAGAATTCTGGAATAATCTTATTCAAGGCAGGTCTGGAATACGGGAAATAACTAGATTTGATGCGTCTGATTTTCCTTCCAGAATCGCCGGCGAAGTTGATTTCGATCCCCTGGAATACTTGGATCGACGTGAAGCCCGTAAAATGGACAGGTTCAGCCAAATGGCTTTAGTGTGTTCACGCATGGCCGCAGAAGATGCAGGTCTTGAGGGCGCCTTTGATCCAGAAAGAGCAGGGGTCATTTTGGGAACTGGTATAGGTGGAATAGAGACTTTGTCAAACGAATACGCAAATTTTCTTAAGCAGGGTCCTAGCAGAGTGTCCCCATTCTTCGTACCTATGATGATTCCCAATATGGCAGCAGGTCATGTATCCATTGATCTAGGACTTAAAGGGCCAATTAACACTGTTGTCACTGCATGTGCTTCAGGAACTAATGCCATCGGTGATAGTTTCCGAATAATCCAAAACGGATATGCTGATGTGATGGTAACAGGGGGGACTGAGGCTCCGCTGGTTCCAATGTGTTTAGCAGGATTCTGCAACATGAAAGCGTTATCCACAAGGAACCACCTTGGTTCCAAGGCATCTTCTCCTTTTGATAAGAATAGGGATGGATTTGTAATTGGCGAGGGAGCCGGAAGCATGATCATAGAAGAGTTAGAACATGCTAAGAAACGAAACGCCAAGATATATGCTGAAATAATAGGATATGGCATGAGTTCTGATGCGTATCACATAACTGCGCCTGCACCTGAAGGAGATGGCGCCAGACGAGCAATGGCAGCTGCTATCGACGACGCTGG
>DGFF01000129.1:19683-20592 GCA_002391545.1 Candidatus Fermentithermobacillaceae bacterium UBA3907
GAAGTGATGATATCGTCTACAAAATCAATGATTGGTCACCTGCTTGGAGCAGCTGGCGCAGTTGAAACCATAGCTACTATTCTGGCCATAGACAAAGGAATTGTGCCACCAACCATAAACTATGAAGAACCAGACCCAGAATGTGATTTGGATTACGTGCCCAATAAGGCTAGACCTTATGATCTTAAAGTTGCACTCAAAAACTCTTTTGGCTTTGGGGGGCAAAACGCTTGCCTAGTCCTAAAAAGGTACGACGGTTAGAAAGAATATTCGAAGAAGCTATTCATAGCTTAGATGACGACTTGCGGGATCAGGCTTGTACTCATGTTTCCTATTCCAATGAGAAGGGGGAGGGCTTTCCATCCAATGAGAGGTTGGAGTTCCTAGGCGATGCGGTCATCTCTTTGGCAGTGGCTTCTTATCTTTACAACGAATTTCCTCACCTTCCTGAGGGAGAATTGACCCGTCTTAGGGCGTCCCTAGTTTCGGGCGCTTCATTGGCGGAGGTAGCTCAAGTGGTTGGTTTGGGGGCGCACTTGAAATTGGGTAAGGGCGAGGAGATGACAGGAGGTAGAACCCGCCCCAGCGTTCTTGCAGGGGCGCTTGAAGCCGTAATTGGAGCGTACTTTATTCAATACGGTTGGGATATGGCCAAGGAACTGGTGATAAGTCTTTTGATCAACGAAGAAATAAGCGATGCATTGCCATTGGATCCGAAAAGTCTTCTCCAGGAACAGGTCCAGAAGACTCCAGGGGCAAAACTAGAATACAAAGTAGTGCAAATTGATGGGCCTGACCACAACCCTTACTATACAGTTGCATGCTTGATAAATGGTACGAGAGTGTCCATTGGCAAGGGCGGCACCAAAAAGGAAGCGGAGGAAAATGCCGCCCGCAAATATCTCGAAG
>DGFF01000129.1:20759-30018 GCA_002391545.1 Candidatus Fermentithermobacillaceae bacterium UBA3907
GGAAGGTAATAGACTCTGGCAATAGCTGGGCGCCCATCTTGATTTGCAAGTAGCAAGTCGCCCTGGCCACAAGTTCCATCAGGATCTATGATTAGCAAATCTCCTGATTTGGCAACTTCCCCATACCGGTCTTCGGAAATTAAAACTGCGAAACTCCTAGGGCCCAAATGGGCCATGATGTATTCTTTCAGGTCCAACTGTCTCAGGCTATCGTTATCAAAGTAAAGAGGTAAAGTCGGTCGCCGCTCCCTATCCCTTGTCGTTTCTGCCCTTTCGTTTGGGATTGGAAAGGATCTGGATAATACTGTCTTTTTGAAATCCTTCAGTCCTCTGAACCCTGCTTTTTCAAGCCAATAGTAAATGGACTTGGGTTCCGAATATCCTAACTTTTCAGCAAGCTCTCTAGCTGTTATATTTGGATTAGCAAGTATGCAATATGCCATTTGCTCGATTTTGGACTTGGACAAAGGAGATTCACTCCTAACTGTTTGCCTGACATAATTAGATTTATAGGAGCGGGTGAATATTCCTTTACATAGAACATATAAACTTAGATACATAAGCGTGGTCAGGAGGCATTTATTTATTGTTTAAGAAGGTTTCTCTTCATGGATTCAAATCTTTTTGCGATCGGACAGAGGTTACTTTCGGAACGGGGATCACTGCAATCGTAGGCCCTAACGGATGCGGCAAGTCTAACTTGGTTGATGCGTTGAGGTGGGTGCTTGGCGAGCAAAACCCTAGGCTATTGCGATGCAACAAGCTTGAGGACTTAATTTTTAGCGGAACCAATAAGCGAAAAGCCATGGGCATGGCCGAGGTAAGACTCTTGCTTGAAGGCGTTACTAACTGCAGCGAACTAGAACTTATGAGGCGTTTCACTCGGGATGGTTCTAGCGAATACCGGATTAACGATAAAACGTGCCGTTACAAGGATGTGCACGAGCTACTGTTGGGTACAGGTCTTTCTCATACAGGATATGTGGTTATAGGCCAGGGAACAATCCAGGAATTGGCCGGAGGGAATCCTGAAGACAGACGTATATGGATAGAAGAAGCGTCGGGAGTTTCAAGGTTCAGGCTAGACAAAAAAGAAGTGGAAAGCAAACTATCAGTCGCAGCTAGGGACATGACTAGAATTGGTGACTTATTGCTAGAATTGAGAGATCGGCAAGCATCCCTTTACAAGGACTGGCAAACGGCTAAAATGTACCAAGATTTGCTCAAAGAGAAGGACGATATTGAGCTGGCCATGTGGTTGCATTTGGAGAGCGAACAATCACGACAGGTGCAAAATGTTAGAAAACGCTTAGCTAGGTATAGGGTTGAAATTGATGACCTTCGCGCTTCTACAGATGCCTTGGAAAAGCACGTTCGATGTCTCAACCGTGATCTTAATCTTCTAGAGGAGGCTCTTAGCGATTACCTCAAAGAAAAAGAGTCTCTTATCGCACGATCCTCCTCCCTAAAAAAAGAGAGAGATGAATTAAACGGGAAACTCAGTTCGGTTTCTCGAGAACTGCAAACCAGATTAGAACGTAAAGAAAGCCTCGAGTCGGATTTAAAAGATGTATCTGCGCGAAAGGAATCCCTACTTAAAAGACAGGAAGAACTTGCCAAAGCGTATGAAGAATTGGTGGAAGACCTCAAGGCAGTGCAGGAAGAGAAGAAAGGTTTCGAGGATACATGGAAGTCTCTTAGCGGGAAAGTTATGGATTTGCGTTCAGAGGTGGCTGGCCTCAACCATAGGCTTGGTGCTCTTGATAAAGATATTGATAAGTTGGAGCAGCAACTTGCCGTAAAGCAGAGGGAAATGATTGAAATAAAAGGAAAAGTAGCAGATTTGCAAGGGCGTCTATCTGTTCTCCAAGCAGACAGGGAAAAACTAGAGCAAGATTTACATGAAGCGCTTTACCTCCAAGTGGAGTCTGCCCAACATTGCGCTTCCTTTGAAGATAGAGTTAGGGTTGTAAGGGTATCCCTAGAAGAAGCAATTTCTTTAGGCAGGTCATTGGAGTCAGAAATTTCATTGGCTAAGTCTAGAAAGGAACTTCTGCAGGAAATGGAGGCCTCGTTCGAGGGTTATGGAAAAGGACCTCGTACTATTCTTTCTGCAAAAGAACGAAACCTTCTTCCAGGTGTTATAGGAGCTGTAGGAGAGATTCTCTCTTGTGAGGAAAAGTATACGAAGGCAGTTACTTCTGCGGCTGGAATCGCAATCGAAAATATAGTTGTGCGTGATGAGAATGTGGCAAGAGCAGGGGTAGAATACTTGAAGAGAGAAAAGGGCGGGCGATGTACATTCCTACCTCTAACCTCGCTCCAAGGACGAAATATGCATGAAAAAGCACAATATGCTCTATCTGCAATGAAAAACGTTTGTCCCCTGATTTCGGTTGTGAAGTGCCCTCCCGATTTGACAGTTTGTGCCGAGTATCTGTTCGGCGATATGGTGTTGGCAGATACGATGGAAGACGGTCTAGCGTTCATGAAATTGTCTTCATGGACGACTCCGGTGGTGACTTCAGATGGAGAAATTATAGAGCCCAGCGGGGTCATTACTGGAGGTGAGCCTCTTGTCCACGAAGGGATCTTTCTCAGGAAACGCGAGATAGAATCGCTTACTCATGAAATATGTGAAAAAGAGATAAAGGTAGCAGAAAATAATGAACTTGTGGAATCTTTGAGGCTAGAGCTATTAACAAAAGAGGCGGAACTTGACGATGCAGAAAAACATCGTTTTGCTATAGATTCACAGATTGCGGCATTGAGGAAGGCCATATCAGACTTAGAAACTGATCTACATTTAAGTGCAGGGGAATTACAGGCTTTAGAAACGCATATTCAGCCTATAGAATTCTCTCAAGAAGATTTGACTTTGCGGCTTAAGCACTTACAAGCAGAAAGAGAGAATCTTGCTTCGAAGATTTCGGCTAAGGAAGAAGAACTTGTATCATACGAAGGGCAGATAAAAAGTATATTGAGTTCAAGTCAGGACTATAATGATAAAATACAAGATATCACTAGTGCAACGCAGAAAATGGAGAAGGAGCTTTCATCTATATTGGCGCAAATTGAGAGCCTAAAAGGACAGCAAATTTCTATTGGCAGAAACCTTGAAAACGAGAAAGAAGAAATATCGAGACTTAGCCAATTGAGGGTTGACCTTCTTCCTAAAATATCGTCTCTTCAAAAAGAGATCGATGCTCTCTACGAGTTGGAAAAAGATTTGGAAAATAGGATACACGGTACCAAGGAGCAGATAGAGGCGGTCAAACAAAGATATGCAGATGCTCCTTTAGAACTAGAGTCAAAGAAGGCACAATTTTCGTATCTGGAATCCAGAATTGCAGATGCCGAGGACGAGCTAGAAAACCTTGAGAAATTGCTCGCCGAAACTAAGCAGGTGCTTTTATCCAAGTACGGACTTTCAAACCCTGGCGATTATGATCATCTTAGGATTAGTCGGCAAGATGCCTTGAGTAGAATGGAAGAGTTAGAATCAGAGATTCTGTCCCTCGGAACAGTAAACCTAAAGGCGGAAAAAGACTATTCAGATCTATCAGAACGCATTGAGCTTATCGAGAAAGAAAAAACCGATGTTGAAATGGCCATGGACGAGCTGGAACAAACCCGTCAATTGATCGACCGTAAAATCCACCAGCAGTTTATGGAGACTTTTGAAAAGGTGGATGAAAGTTTTCAGAGAATATTCAAGGAATTATTCGGTGGAGGAAGGGGCAAACTCAATATCGTTGATGATAGTATGGGAATTGAGGTAATTGCAGAACCTCCTGGAAGAAGACATAAACAGTTTGAATTATTGTCAGGCGGGGAAAGGTCTCTTTGTGGGATAGCCTTGATTTTCGCTTTGCTATCTACCAACCCTTCGCCTGTGATGGTTCTTGATGAAGTAGATTCTTCTCTAGACGAGGCAAATATCGTGCGGTTTGCCCAGTTGCTTAGAGGGTACTCTGAAGACACTCAGTTTGTGGTTGTGACTCATCAAGAAGCTACCATGGAAGTGGCAGATATAATTTATGGAGTTACCATGGAAGAACCTGGCGTTTCAAAGGTGTTCAGCATGCGACTTGCAGATGGCTAAGATACTAACGTCAGTTTTTGACTTATGCTAATGGGGGAATTTGGATATGAGTGTATTTAGAAAACTAAAAGACGGACTTTCCAAAACATCTAACAGCCTGAGGGGTATGATTGAAGGTATTTTTCAACCTGGGGTTTTGACTGACGAATTTTTAGATGATTTGGAGGCTGTACTTATCCAGGCTGATGTGGGAGTCAGGGCAACATCAACTCTCATCGAAACCCTTCGCGAAGAAGCTAAAAAGCAACCCATTAAGTCTGAAGATGATCTCTACCGAATAATGGCAGATAAAGTTGGCGAGATCTTTCTTTTGGTAGACGAGCCCCTTAAGGTGTCGGATACTCCGCCTACGGTCTACGTTATGGTGGGCGTTAATGGCTCAGGCAAAACTACCACGATAGCAAAAATTGCCAAGCAATGGATTGATAACGGTAAGAAGGTGGTGTTGGCAGCGGCAGACACATTTAGGGCTGCGGCTGACGATCAATTGGCCATTTGGGCAAAAAGAGTGGGCGCAGATATAGTGAGCCATCAACATGGTTCTGATCCAGGGGCAGTGGCGTTCGATGCGGCTAGAGCATCAATTGCACGGAAAGCAGATTTGCTTCTGGTAGATACGGCTGGCAGAATGCATACTAAGAAGAACCTGATGGAGGAGTTAAAGAAAATAATTAGGGTGATCTCTAGGGAAATTCCAGGCGCTCCCCATGAGGTAATTTTAGTGATCGATGGAACTACAGGGCAAAACGGATTGGTTCAGGCGAAAGTGTTCGCAGAAAACGTAGATGTAACCGGCGTGTGTATAACCAAGCTAGATGGTTCCGCAAAAGGAGGCATAGCGGTAGCCATAGCCAGCGAATTAGAGATTCCCATCAAACTTGTAGGGATCGGGGAGAAAGCTGACGATCTAAAGCCTTTTGTCCCATACGATTTTGCATATAGCATTTTTGGTTTAGACCGAACTGGAGATGTTGACCCTAGTTAGTGGTTGATATAGAATCTACATGTGTGTAAAGGTATAAACCATGACAGTGAGGGACCAGATGAAAAAGATATGCTATTCGTCGCCTGAATATGTGCATGAAATCGCACTTCTACGGGATTTATACGAAGATTTGCTTACGCCCAGACAAAGAGAGGTAGCAGAACTCAGGTTTGACGAAGATCTGTCTCTTTCAGAAATTGCACAGCGACTAGGTATATCGAGGCAAGGGTGCGATGATGCCATAAAGCGTTGCGTGAAAGCGTTATTTCTGTACGAGCAAAAACTGGGCATGAAGCAGAAGATAGAACGCTTTGACCAATGCCTTAAGGAGATAAAAGAACTTTGCGAAACCATGGATAGCAGCAACTGGCAGGAACATAGAGAACGAGCACTAATGATTATCGATCAAAACGATGCTTGGGGTGAATATGACAATGGCGTTTGAGAACCTTGCTTCTAGACTTGAAGGCGTGTTCAAGAAGCTTCGTGGTAAAGGAAAACTATCTGAAAAGGATATTGACGAGACTCTAAGAGAGGTACGGCTAGCGCTTTTAGAAGCGGACGTGAATTTCAAGGTAGTCAAGGATTTTACTGCAATTGTAAAAGAAAGGTGTCTAACTTCGGAAGTTCTTGAAAGCTTAACCCCCGCTCAACAAGTGATAAAAATAGTGAACGAAGAACTTATCCAACTGCTAGGTGGTAGGACGTATCCCCTAGACATTTCAGGTTTGCCTCCTGCAATTATAGCCCTTTACGGTCTGCAGGGTTCGGGGAAAACGTCATCTGCAGGGAAACTGGCTCTGCACCTAAAGAAACAGGGTAGAAGGGTTCTGCTCGTGTCTTGCGATGTCTATAGACCTGCTGCTCAAAGGCAACTAGAAATCTTGGCGGAAGCCGCTGGGGTATCTTTTTTCACCTTGGCAGATGGTGCACCACCTGAGTCTATAGCTAGGAAGAGCGTGGAACATGCCAGATCATCTGCGTTTGACGTTGTAATCTTGGATACTGCGGGAAGACTCCAAGTAGATGACGAAATGATGGAAGAAGCCAGAAGGATTAAGGAAGTCACTTCCCCTAAGGAGAGATTGCTTGTAGTCGACGCTATGACCGGTCAGGAGGCGTGCAGAGTCGCAGAAGTATTTGATGAAGTAGTAGATATCACTGGTGTTATTCTGACCAAAATGGATTCAGATGCGAGAGGCGGAGCTGCATTATCTATTGCAAAAGTAACTGGAAAACCTATAAAATTCATATCTGTTGGGGAAAAGATAGGGGATTTCGAGATCTTCCACCCAGATCGGATGGCTTCGCGGATTTTGGGAATGGGAGATATACTTACACTCATCGAAAAGGCCGAATCGTCCTTTGACAAAGAAAAAGCGGCTAAAATGGAGGAAAAACTCAGACGGAAAGAGTTTACACTAGAAGATTTTCTGGATCAAATGACAGAAGTGAAGAAGATGGGCTCTTTTGGGGACATTATGCGAATGATTCCAGGCTTTCCCAAGGCGGCGGCCAATATGGAAGTTGATCCTAAAGAGATAGCAAGAGTTGAAGCCATAATAAACTCTATGACTCCTAGTGAGCGTCAGAATCCGGATATTATTAGCGGATCAAGGAAACGTCGGATTGCAAAGGGAAGCGGTACTTCGGTGCAAGAAGTAAATAGGCTTCTAAGACAGTTTTTCCAGGCGAGAAAGATGTTGTTTCAGATTGGGAAACCTGAGAAAATAGGAAAACTACGATTATCATGAATTAAGAGCTAAGATCGGCAACTGGTGAGAAAGGAGCAGTGGTGAATTGGCAGTAAAGATTCGGCTGAAACGAACTGGGGCTAAAAAGAAGCCTTCGTACAGGATAGTAGTTGCAGATTCTAGAACCCCGAGAAATGGGAAACCTATTGAAGAAATAGGGTATTACGATCCAACTACTGATCCGGCAACCTACAAAGTGCACGAAGATAAGGCCATGTTATGGCTGGAAAGGGGAGCAGTTCCCACACCGACCGTTAAGACCATTTTGGATCGAGCGGGCATTATAGAAAAGTGGCAATCTGCTCGCACAAAGAGTACTGAATAAATAACTACTTTCGAGGAGGGCGCGTACGTTGAAGGATCTAGTTACGTATATTGCTAAGTCAATAGTGGATCATCCCGATCAGGTGGAAGTTAATGAGGTGGAAGGCGAAAGAACCGTAGTGTATGAACTTAGGGTTGCGCCTGAGGACATGGGGAAGGTTATAGGCAAGAAGGGCCGTGTTATTCACTCAGTGAGGGCAGTTGTCCAAGCAGCAGCGGCAAAAGAAGGTAAGCGTGCTACCGTAGAAATTCTTGAATGAAACGTTGGATCTTGGGATGGTGTAACAATTGCTGATTTCCAGATCTGTTACTGTCAAAGCAAGGGTAACTCCTAGTTTGCGTGCAGAACTTGGCGCAGAAATGCAAAGAGTTATAAGAGACATTGATAACGAAGTAGCGAGAATCGAGAAGGCTTTGCTTAGCGTTCCCTCTACTGCTATAGATGCTTCTGGGATGCTTGAAACCAAGCACAAGCTTCTTGCGCGCAAAGATACCCTTTTGGCGAATCTAAAGGATATTGCCAATCTCGAGGACGGACAAGAGATTGCTAGAGGGCAGATTGAAGGTTTTTACGATCTGAAGGTTGGAGACAGATGGCCGGAAGTCATGGCGTGCGAGGTAGTTGTAGAAGACGGGGTAGTTATAGCCATAAGGGAAGGAAATGCGATCACATTGTCCTTAGATTATCAAAATCAATCTGAGACAAGCGGCGAAGACTCGCAAGAGCCCTCGGGAGGCTAAATATTGAGAGTTTATATCCTTACGCTATTTCCGGAGATGTTTCCATGTGTGCTGAATGCGAGCATCCTTAAGCGAGCGCAAGATCAAGGCGCTCTCAAGGTAGATCTTGTGAACATAAGAGATTTTGCCGTAGATGCCCACGGTACAGTGGACGACTACCCTTATGGTGGGGGCCCGGGCATGGTCATGAAGCCCGAACCTGTTTTTGAAAGTCTTGATTGGATAAGAGGGCAAATCGAAGATGAACCGTATGTGGTTTTGTTGAGCCCTCAAGGCTATACATTCGATTCGGCGTGGGCCAAGGAAATTGCCCAGAAGGAAAACGTAGTGCTTATAGCTGGACATTATGAAGGATTCGACGAACGGATCAGGATTTTGGCTGACACAGAGTTATCTATTGGAGACTATGTTCTAACTGGTGGAGAACTTGCAGCCATGGTTGTCCTAGATGCGTCAGTCAGGTTTGTTCCTGGAGTGCTTGGAGATGACGATTCGGCGTGGGAGGACTCGTTTTCCCATGGGCTCCTCGAGGGTCCGCAATACACGCGACCCCGCGTCTATAGAGATATGAGCGTTCCAGAAGTGTTGTTAAGCGGAAACCATGATGCGATTATGAGATGGCGACGGAAGGAAGCCTTGAGGCGTACAAAGGAGAGACGTCCTGAACTACTTGAGAAAGCTCGGCTTACCTACGAAGACAGGCGCCTATTAGAAGAAATCGAGAAAGAGCAGAGCAACTTAATAGAAGCGTAGTGAGGCAAGGAGTGATTTCGGTGGATATTATCAAATCGATTGAAGAGAAGCAAATGAGAACGGATCTTCCAGTGTTTGGACCTGGCGATACGGTTAGAGTGCATTTTAAGGTAGTGGAGGGGGGCCGCGAACGTATTCAGCCCTTTGATGGTGTGGTTATACGGCGTCAGAGCGGAGGCCTCAGAGAGACGTTTACTGTACGTCGAGTATCATACGGTGTAGGTGTAGAAAGGACATTTCCCCTGCACTCACCTAGGATTGAAAAAATAGAAGTTCTTCGCAGGGGCAAAGTTAGAAGAGCCAAACTTTACTACCTGCGAGAAAGGTCTGGCAAGGCGGCGAGGATTCCTGAAAAGAGGAAATGATGGAAACCCTCAAGGATATTGTTCAAGTAACGGTAACAGCGTTAATTATAGCCATAGTTATCCGCGGACTTTTGATCGAAGTGTTCGTAGTGCAGGGCCCGTCAATGGAGCCAACTCTTGTTGATGGTAACAGGCTTTTGGTTTCAAAAATTGCGTATAAGATCGGTAAACCAAGTCGCGGTGATGTGGTAGTACTTCGGTATCCTTTGGATCCTTCGAAAGACTATATTAA
>DGFF01000129.1:30245-30904 GCA_002391545.1 Candidatus Fermentithermobacillaceae bacterium UBA3907
TTCGAAAGACTATATTAAGAGGATAGTAGCAGTAGGCGGGGATACCGTTGAGTTACGTCTGGGTCGGTTGTACGTTAACGGGCAGCTTCAAGAGGAACCCTACATACAATTTCCTGGGGTTTACAATATGGCCCCAGTGACAGTGCCTATTGGCAGTGTATTTGTGATGGGGGACCACCGAACCAATAGCGAAGACTCAAGATATTTTGGTTGTGTGAAAGAAGAGTTTTTGAAAGGGAAGGCAGTTTGCATCATATGGCCTCTCAAAGACATCGGTCGGGTAAAATAGGACCGAAGAAAACCCATCCTGGACTACCAGGCCCGAAGACCATGGACCTGGTAGATATATTTATTTTTCTTTTAGATTCAAGAATTCCTGAGACATCTTTAGATCTGGCAGAACCGTACCTTCGAAAAGAAAGAAGGGTTTACGTAATGACAAAGCCAGATCTTGCTGATGTGGAAATTACCGCCAAGTGGGTTGAGTACTTTCGAGATGCAGGTATGCCTTGTTTTCTTGTGGAGGCTCATACAGGAAAAGGTTTATCCAGTTTAATAGAATATCTTAATAAGAACAAACAAGAGATACAAAAAAAATCTAGCGGTAAGTTTTTAAGCAGGCCTTTGAGAATAATGCTATTTGGGTTACCTAACGTGGG
>DGFF01000120.1:0-1389 GCA_002391545.1 Candidatus Fermentithermobacillaceae bacterium UBA3907
AAGACTTTGGACGATCTCGCAGGCAAGACAGTCGCAGTGCAGATCAACACCACTGCAGATTACGCTGCCCAGGATCTGGATGCAAAATTTAAAGAAGAGGACAAACCAGGGCTTAATATCAAAAGGTTGGAACAGGCTGCAGACGTGTTCAACGAACTTAAAGTAGGCGGAGTAGACGCAGTTATATCAGATCTGCCTGTGATCCAGGAATATCTAAAGAACAATCCTGACTCAGACATAATTGTACCCGAGCCAGCGTTCACAGTTGAGTATTACGGCATTGCCATGCGAAAACAAGATAAGGACATACACGAACTGGTTAATAAGGGTCTCGCCAAAATAAAGGCAAGCGGCAAATATGACGAAATCTATGAGAAGTACTTCGGCACCCGTTAAGACAAAAAGCGCAAGTGACGAAAAAACGGCCCATCTTTCACCATGGCGGGCGCGATAAACAGGAAATTGACAAGGGAGGGAACAATTCTGTTTGATCTAAATGTAGTGGCAAGGTACTTCCCTTTCCTCATAAGGGGAGTAGGAATCACAATTCAGTTCACTTTCATATCCTTTTTGATCGCAATCGTTCTTGGACTGCTGATTGCACTAGGTCGTGTTAGCAACAATAAGATCATCCGCGTTCCTTGCCAGATATATATAGACTTCATAAGAGGCACGCCTCTTCTTGCCCAGATATACCTAGTACACTTTGGGCTGCCCCAGATTTTCCATTACAAACCTGTAGGATACATCGATGCTTTGATAGCTCTGACTCTTAATTCCTCCGCCTATATGGCCGAAATCTACAGGGGTGGAATCGAATCTATAGAAAAAGGCCAAATGGAAGCCGCTAGGTCTTTAGGAATGACATACGGCCATGCTATGAGATATGTAATCCTACCCCAAGCTATTAGGCGTGTCATTCCGCCCATGGGCAACGAATTCATAACTTTGCTCAAAGAATCATCTCTCGTTTCTGTTATTGGTATGGAAGATCTGATGATGCGTTCTAAAATGATGGCAGGGCAAAGTTTCAGACCTTTTGAAGCGTACTTTACCACAGCCCTGATATACCTGGTACTTACCTTCACCTTCACTAGATTATTGGGCTACCTTGAAGGGAGGCTGAAAACCGGTGGTTAAAGTGAAAGATCTCCACAAGTACTTTGGAGACCTCCATGTCCTTCGCGGCATAAACCTGAAGGTAGAAAAGGGGGAAGTAGTGGTCGTTATTGGCCCAAGCGGCTCAGGGAAAAGCACCCTTCTGCGATGCATCAACCACCTAGAAATACCAACCTCTGGTGAAGTTCATATCGATGGCGTAAATCTGGATGATGGGACCGTAGATATTAATCTAATTAGACAAACCGCTGGGATGGTGTTTCAGCAGTT
>DGFF01000120.1:1635-14467 GCA_002391545.1 Candidatus Fermentithermobacillaceae bacterium UBA3907
CATGAGCTGGGACGGGCATTGCTTAAGAAAGTGGGCCTAGCTGATAAGGAAGCGGCTTACCCCCACCAGCTGTCAGGGGGACAGCAACAAAGAGCAGCCATCGCTCGGGCGTTAGCCATGAGACCCAAACTCATGCTGTTCGACGAACCAACTTCTGCGTTGGACCCTGAAATGATAGGGGAAGTGCTTATGGTTATGAAGGAACTTGCGCTCGAGGGTATGACAATGATTGTTGTAAGTCACGAAATGGGATTCGCTAGGGAAGTAGCAGACAGGGTCATACTTATGGATGAAGGCTTACTAATCGAAGAAGGCCCGCCCCGGGAATTCTTTAGCAATCCCAAACACGATAGAACCAAGGCGTTTCTGAGTAAGATTTTGTGATTCTCCATATCTCGGCTTAACCGGCTTAAGAGGGGGCACACCTACCAACATTGTGTGTACTCCGCTCAAGGTGTGCCTCTCTAATCGCTCAGTTTAAGTTCCCCGTTCACCAGGAAACACCTTCCAAGAAATATCACTTCGGTAACTTTTGGAGTCTCTTTCTCTTTGGAACCCTGCGCGTCTAGCGTTAATACCTCAGAACTTACAGTCCTCACGAAGTCTTTGCGCAGTTCTATAGTATTTAGATACAAATATCCGTTGCTCAGAAAAAAATCCAGGGCGCCAAGATTCGAAGGGACCACATCTAGAAACAATGAAGTAGCTCCTTTTGAAGAAACCCAATGCTCGATCTGGTTTAGGATTTCTGAACCTATCCCCTTATCACGCCAATGTTCATCTACAATAATGTCTTCTATCCAATATGTGCCATGGTCCTCACGGAGCCTAACGAGCCCGACCGTGATCCTTTTCCGTTGCTGCTCTGCACACTCATGGAAACATTCAGAAAGTTCTACTGCTCCATCGCACTTGGCCGAAACTGTAGTTTCACAGGCAAAAAGTAGACGATCTTCCAACCACTCGTCAAGAATAGTTTCGGCCTGAGATAAGTCGATCCATCTCTCTTTGTTCATACAGTCTGCATGGTGATTGAAAAACTGGACTATGAGGGTGAGAAACACAGGCTTGTCCCTTGCTTCATATTCTCTCAATGTGATCACTTAACCTTACCTCCTACACAAATTCTGAGGTATTCTTACCGAACACGTACTGTGCAAGGCCTCCTCGGGAGATCGCCTTCTTCACGAAATGTGTGCTAACTTAAAGCATCTTCACTCGATATAAGCAGTGACCACATAATTATATCCTGGGGGAGGCTTTGCTTTTTCAGAATCGAAGAATTCGGACTTGACGACTTTTCCCATATGCTCAGCGCTTAGAACCAGATGACATAAGGCAATGCCCACATCTATCTGATTCAACCTATTGAAAATTGGATATCTTACAGGACTCAGTTTTTCTCTACCTACATGCAGTTCTGACAGCGTGCCGTAAAAACACCACGGCTGTCCGTTTACTGCAGAAGGTGCGAGACGCACTGGCTCCAAAAGCTCCTCTGCTCCTTCTCCTTCTACGAAGCATATTTGAGACATGGGCTTTCTTTTGAACTGTGAAACGTCATCCCGATGCAAAGGTTCGGCAGCCTCACCAAATCCGAGCATGATTGTAAAATCCAATCCGTCACGCCCCTTGACTATCTGTTCCTGTGGCTTCGCCAAGCCGAGCCAACAGCTCCCCACACCCTTTGCTGAGAGATACAAATCCATCTGCTGGCCCAAAAACCCTGCATTGTACAAGTAGTTGTCTTTCCTCTCAGAAAAAATGAGGATGTAATGAGGAGATTTCACAGGAAGCAAGTTCACGATCTCGCCGTGCTCTGCAAATTCGAATTGAACATCTATTTCTGGGCAGAGGGGCTCTAGCGCGCTCGCGTAACGAGAAATATCTTCTATGGCGTCAGGGCTGAGGGAGTCCATGCGATATTTCCGAACAGATTTCCTTCGAAATATTGCGTCATAAAGGACAGGATCCATGTAAACCGCCTTTCTGTCCAATTGGACGGTTCATACTAACCACTAAACCACCGATATTATAGCCTTGCATCTATCAAAGGCAGAAGTTGGCGGAAATCTCGAACGTATACTTCGCACAATTCCTTCATTTCGTCTTCATAGGAGCCGTAGTGTATATCGTACACGCCCCATGCCCTCATACCTGCGGCTAAGATCCCTTTTACACCATCTAGGGTATCTTCAAAAACTACGCATTTTTCTGGCGAAACCCCTAGTTTTCTAGCAGCCAAAATATACAAGCAAGGATTAGATTTTCCCCGATTTACTTCATCTGTGGTCGTAAAAGCGTCGAAAAGATGGTAAATCCCGCATCGTCTAAGAACGGGTTCAGAAAGGATATCAGGAAGGGAAGTCACAGTACCCAGCTTTACGCCATTTTCCTTGAGGTGTTTGAGGTATTCTTTCGCATATGGTTTGAGGCCCACTTCATTAACGTATGCATCCATAGCCATATGGTTCCATTCGGCCATGATCTCCTCAGGCGACTCCTTTAAACCAAATAGGTCGCGGGTGTACTCTGCGGTTTGTCTGAAAGTCATAGGAGCGATCGTGTGAAAGTAATCAGGCGGCACTTCGATTCCGCGTCTAGACAAAAACTCCTCATCTATCTTTGCCCACACCCACATAGAATCAAGCAAAGTGCCATCTAAGTCAAATAAAGCTCCTTCAAAGTCCAGCATGTCTGCGCCCTCTCCCACTTGAAACTCTTCCGTTCTCTTATTAGATTAACACCAATCATCCTTCAATTTGACTTGAAGTTTCGGATTCTGCAGAAATCAGATAACGAGGAGAATTGTTCCGCTGGCTGCCACTATGGCTCACATATTGCTGAACTAATGCAAAGACTGTCTAAATACGCTTAACCCCTGGCAAAAAGACCAGAGAGCCTATGCTTTTTTTAGATAATGTTTGGCGTATAAAGGCACGCCTATTTCACTTTGCCTACACCTACGTGTTCAGGTACCAACTACATTTGCCCTGACATCAAGTGTAGATTAACGTATGTATCAATTACCATATTAATTACGATCATAAGTTCGGGCACAAAATAAGCGATCACGCTCAGCCTTTTGGCTACCTACTATAGCATTAGCTAGATATTTGATCCGTAAGACGCCTGGTATATATAACGTGTTACAGGTACTACCTACTAGCCAAAACCTACATCGACCACAGAGTCATCAAATCTATATCGTGCAGCACCTTACCTGATTTGTCGTAAGCGACGACTCTGCTTTTTGCGTAATCTTTTTCCCAATCGTACGGTCCTGCCCACCAAAACCCATTTTTCATCCTGGCTGTTACCGTCTCCCCTTCAGGATTTACAACTTCAATCTTGGATACCTCAGGATCTCTCACCCAGCCAGCGCTGTATTTACACCCGGCTTGGAAGCAGAACTCATCCTCTGAAAACACAGCGCACAATGCTCCTTCTTCACATCCGCAGGCGTAACCGCCTCCTGCACATAAATCACCTGTCCATACTTCATTTCCTTCTACATCAACAGACTTTTTAACCAAACCGAACACTAGAAACTCGTCGCAATATTCAGTATCATTATGTACCAAATCTGCCTCTGCATGAGCGATGACAAAATATCCGTCATCTTCAGGTTCAAACACATAATACTCGAGCTTATTAATTTTAAATACATCAGGATCAGCACATTGTTTTACTAGTTCTTGAACTCCCAGGGGTATATGATCCTCGCTCAAAGGAACATGTATTGGAGTGGTGCACCCTGATACGCACATCACCAGGCTGCATAAAACAAAAACTGACATGACATTGCGAAGTACTTTAGTTGACATGAAGCTCCTCCTTTATTTAGTTTTCTGTCAAAGTTCGAGGGAAATCATATTCCTCCTAATTTAATTATACCTTAAGTATAAGGAAAGCCAATTTTCAGCATTGACATATATGTGATATAGATCACTTTTCTATATTGCTTTTACGTTCCGATCCCAACCATACCATACCTCAGCTGATGAAAACCCCTTTTCCACCAAATAACTGCAAAATACGCATACCATGGATGCGGGCTTTATCCCATCTTGAGGCCCAAAACAAACGCTGGAAAACTAGGGCTTTTGGCTCAATGGCCGTAATTATAGGTGCGTGACAGGTCCACCCCGAATTACTAATTAAATATCAAATGTGTTAAGAATTGTCAAGAGAGGCGATATTCTCCGAAGGCAAGAGCCACCCCGCCATTAAATTCAAACATACTCAAAATCGAAACAGGATTCTCACACCGTCATAGTGAAGTGTTAAGGATGATCTAACAATCAATACTTTAAGGAGGAGTTATTGATGCTCAAGACAGATGTTTTCACACCTTCTCGCTTTGTTGGAAAAGGAAGTATAACCTTGCGCGGGGTTGAGATCCCCTATCACACGGTTAGCGAAGACAACGTATTTTACGACGATGAAGGAAAACCTATTGCTTCGATATTTTCCTATTCTTATTTCCGTTCTGATGTGGAAGATGTAAAATCCCGCCCAGTTATATTCGGCTTCAATGGTGGCCCTGGGACTTCTTCTATGATGGTACATGTGGGTTTTCTAGGACCTAAGCGGGTTAAATATGGTGAAGTTGACGACGACGGTCTGCCACTTCCTCCCTACGAATCATGCGACAACGAACACTGCTTACTTGATATCGCCGATCTGGTTCTGGTAGACCCAGTAGGCACAGGGTTTGGCCGCTTGCTAGACGAATCCAAGAAGGATATGTTCTATGGTATAGAACCGGATGCCGAAGCGTTCCTCACTTTTGTTCAATCTTGGCTAGCCCGCTATAACCGCTGGGAAAGTCCTAAATACCTGATAGGAGAAAGCTACGGTTGCACCAGAGCTAGCACCGTCGCTGGCATGGGCTCTCTATCAGGTTCTGATCGGGCATACAGCGTTACTTTCGACGGCTTGGTCATGATCGGAAACACGGTCACCGTCGGCAAACACTTTGGGGACAAGCCCCCTGTCTATTCTGCTGTTTTGGCCTTTCCGACTCTTGCAGCTGTCAATTGGTACCATAATCATCCTTCTAACCAAACGGTAGAAGAATTCGTAGCAGAGGCCAAAGAATTTGCTGATACCGAATATCTGTTGGCTCTTTATCAAGGAAATTCCCTAGAAGGAGAAGCCCGGGAACATATAATTGAACGGGTTATGTATTATACTGGGGTTTCCCGAGAATACCTAGAGAAACGTGGATTGGTTGTGGAGGATACAGAGTACCGCGGCGAAGTTATACGCCAAAAAGGTCGTTACGTGTCCCGGTTGGATGGCCGGATTACCCGTCCGTTGCATACCCCGTTGCTGGATGAACAAAGGTGGGGAGCATGGGACGATCCAGCAGAAGGAAAATATAACCCGTTCTTCCAGTCAGTACTATGTGGCGAAGTGTTCCCTATATTAGGCATCAAAACCGACCGAAACTTTGTCAATTCTCACTCTCTATGGGCTAGTTGGAACAACGATATCAAGCGCCTAAATACCGCTCAAAGCCTGAGCGCCGCCATGCGTCGAACGCCTACTATGCGAACGTTCTTTATAAACGGCTGGTATGACATTTGCACTCAGATCGGTATTTTGTATTACACTCTCAACCATTCTGATCTGCCCAAGGACCGGGTTTTCGTAAAAGGCTATGAGTCCGGCCATATGGCATACCTGGGTGAGGAAAACATTAAAGCAGTGTCTGATGACGTGTATGCCTTTATTAAGGGCGAAGATCCTACGAAATAGATGAGTTAGAAGTTAGAACTGGATAGATATAACCTACAGGGCAGGTCGCTTTTTTTGGGCCTGCCCTGGATTTCACTTGATATAATTAGCTATGTAGGAGTCAGTATGGCAATGATGAACATTTTACTCATACGGGGCATAATAATATCGTAATACAGCCGGGAATCTGATACACTCAAGTTGCGTACTTTGCAGCAAGATCCAGCCCAAAGAAGTAATGGAGTCATACAGGCACAACATCCTCGCACCAGACCAAGTTTCAGGAGGGTTAAGAATGATTCTTCAACAGTATTCTGTCAATCAGTATCCAGTGCAAACAATCATCACCTGGATTTTATCGGAAGAAATTGCCATACCTGAAATCCAAAGGCCTTTCGTCTGGAACGCTACCAAAGTAAGAGATTTCATTGATTCGCTGTATCGCGGATACCCAGTAGGATATCTCATCACTTGGCGCAACCCCGATGTCAGACTGAAAGATGGCACTACGGCGGCAGGTAAACGGATTCTCATAGATGGCCAGCAGAGGGTAACCGCTATCCTAGCTAGCATCTTGGGAAAAGAAATAGTCGACGATGACTACAGAAAGAAAAGGATCGTCATCGCTTTTCATCCTCAGGAACGAAGGTTTGAAGTTTCAAACCCCGCTATTCAGAAGAACAAAAGTTGGATCCAAGATATTTCTATGGTATTTTCTCCTTCGTATAACATTTTGGATCACCTAGAGGAGTACTGCTCGCAAAATCCCCATGTTGACAAAAACGAAGTATACAAAAACGTAGACTATCTCAAAGGAATCGTTAATAATTCCATCGGACTAATCGAACTAAACTCGGACCTCGACATTGAAACGGTTACAGAAATATTCATCAGGATAAACTCCCAGGGGGTAGTTCTAAGCCAGGCAGATTTTGCAATGTCCAAAATCGCCGTCAATCAGAATTTCGGCGGCAACATGTTGCGAAGAGCCATAGACTATTTTTGCCATTTAGCCAGAACTCCTGAGTTCTATGACCAATTGATAGAAATCGACAGTGAGTTCGTTCAGACGGAGTATTTCAAAAAAATGGCTTGGTTGAGAAATGAAACCGATGATTTATATGACCCATCTTACACAGACATGCTGCGGGTTGCCTTTACCTCGAAATTTCAGAGGGGAAGACTGCAGGATTTAGTGGCTCTCATTTCCGGAAGAAACTTTGAAACAAGGGAATACGAAGAGTCTATTGCAGAAGAGTCTTTTGCGAGCTTGAGCGAAGGTATCATGGACTACATAAATGAGAATAATTTCAAGAACCTGCTGATGATCCTAAGATCTGCAGGATTTGTAGATTCTTCGATGATCCGCTCTCAAAACGCGATTAACTTCGCCTACATATTGTACTTGACTCTACGCTCCCAAAGAATGAATCCAGCGAGAATTGAATCGTTGGTCAGAAAGTGGTTTGTCCTGTCCGTGCTAACCGGTCGATATTCTGGTGCCCCAGAGTCGCAGTTTGACTACGATATTAGGAGAATACACGAGCAAGGAACAGAGGACTTTATTACCATGACCATAGATGCTGAACTCTCCGACGCGTTCTGGAATATCGGGTTGCCCCAACAAATGAACTCTTCGGTAGCTAGTAGTCCGTATTTTAACGTGTATCTAGCATCTCAAGTGAAAATGCATGATAAGGGCTTTCTGTCCAAGGACATATTAGTCCATGACCTCATAACGCAAAAAGGAGATGTCCATCACGTTTTTCCTAAGGAATACTTGAAGATCAATGGGTATGACAATAGAACGATGTATAATCAGATCGCCAATTATGTGATCATGCAAAGCGAGATCAACATTGCCATAGGAAAGAGATCCCCTAGGGAATATTTGGCAGAGATAAAATCCCAATGTGATTCCGGTGTATTGCGCTATGGCGGTATAACCACAGAAGAGGAACTTCTTGAAAACCTAGAGAGCCATTGCATCCCATTGGAATTGATGAACATGGAAGCGGCAGACTATCCCGACTTTCTAGCAAAGCGCCGAAAACTTATGGCGAAGAAAATTAAGAGATACTTTGAAATGCTGTAAAAGTCAGTGAAACTCGAGCTGAATTTGCTTCTCGACGCTCAGTTTCCTATAAGTCAATTGGTACGAAACTGCGTCTTTGATTCGTCCCATAACCGCAAAGCGACGCAAAGCAAGAAGACCTTTACAGAATGGAACACATTTTCCAAAAGAAAATGATGTGTTATGTAATGTCTTATTTTCTTGATGTTCCAAATTCAATATGACATATGCCCGAAATTGAAGTACAATAGTAATTGATAGTGACATATGTCGGAAACAATAACTTACATGGAGGTATATGCTATGCCAAGATGGGATGGAACTGGCCCAATGGGCGAAGGACCAATGACTGGAAGAGGATGGGGTCCATGCGCACGTCCTGCCGGCTGGTATGGCGCTGGATATGGACCCGGCTGGAGAGGCGGTTATGGTCGCGGTTATGGACGGGGACCTGGCTGGAGGGGCGGCTACGGTCGCGGTTATGGACGTGGACATGGCTGGAGGGGTGGCTATGGCCCCGGTTATGGGAGAAGTACTCCCCCACCTGAAGTACAAAAAGAACTGCTCCAAGCACAAAGAAACGCTCTTAAGACTCAACTGGAGGTTATCGATAAACAACTAGAGAATCTGTGAGAACGATACAAATAACCAGGGAATTCCCTGGTTATTTGTATCATCAAGTTAGGTGAGGAATGTATGCCAAGACCGAAAAAATGGAGAAAAGTGTGCCGCCTTCCCGACACCAATCGTTTCGGGCCTCTCGACTCCCATGCAGATGCAGGGGATATAGTCAATATGACTGTTGACGAATATGAGACAATAAGGCTGATCGATCTGGAAGGCCTCACGCAAGAAGAGTGTGCAGGCCAAATGAATATTTCCCGCACAACGGTTCAAGGAATTTATAATGAAGCGAGAAGAAAACTGGCCGAATCTTTGGTCAACGGAAAAGAGCTCCAGATAGAAGGGGGCAGGTATCTGCTCTGCGACGGCGGAAGAGAGTGTTGGAATAAGAAGCACTGCCATAGGCGTAGACAAGGCAACGGATTTTAAGGTGGGTCCAGAACCGAAAAAGAAGTCAATGTGATTAGAATGGAGGGTTCCAATGAAAGTAGCAATACCTGTAGATGAAAGACACCTGGAGTCAAGCGTGTGCTTGTCTTTTGGGCGCGCTCCATATTTCCTTTTTTATGATACTACCACAAAAGAAACCTACTACCTTGATAACAGCGCAATAGAGAATCCGAGTGGAGCGGGCATAAAAGCAGCACAGATCATTGTGGATCACGGTGCCAAGGCGCTATTGACTCCACGTTGCGGCGAGAACGCTCAAGAAGTGTTACGCAAATCAGAAGTCTTGGTGTATCAATCCATACCAGGGACAGTCAAGGAGAACATAGACGCATTCGAAGCCGGGAAACTTACGCTTCTCAGCGATTTTCACTCTGGAGCCGGCCGTCATGGGAGATAAGAGTGCAAGGATAGCCGTGCTCAGCGGCAAGGGCGGCGCAGGCAAAACTTTGGTATCTGTGAATCTAGCTTTTTTGAGCGGAGAATCTGTCTACATCGATTGTGATGTGGAAGACCCTAACGGACATCTCTTTTTTAAACCTGATGAGGTCTCTAAAGAAGCAGTTACAGTAAAGATACCAGTTGTGGATGAGAGCCTATGCAACGGCTGCCGCACGTGCGTCGATTTCTGCAAATTCGACGCCCTTGCCTTCATAAAAAACAGACCGTATGTTTTTGAGAACATATGTCATTCCTGCGGTGGATGTGCCCTTCTCTGCCCAGAAAAAGCGATTTGGGAAAAGGATAAGGTGATTGGAGAGGTTCAGTCAGGGGTTTCTCATGATGTAATCGTCTCTACCGGGATAATGAATATAGGTGAAGCATCGGGCGTACCGATCGTAAAACACCTTCTAAACAAAGACGTTCCAAAAGACCTGCCAGTTTTCATTGACTGTCCTCCCGGAAGTTCTTGTATCGTCATGGAGAGTATAAGGGACGTTGGTTTTTGCATACTAGTTGCTGAGCCGACAATCTTCGGTGTCCATAACCTCAGCATGGTATATGATTTGGTCAAGCTGTTCGCCAAACCACACGGAGTTGTAATAAACAAATGTCTTTTCGGGAAAAACCCGGCAGAAGAATTTTGTATTGAGAAGAACATTCCCATACTAGGGCGTATACCATTTGATCCTGAACTTGGAGCGCTCAATTCCGATGCCAAAATAGCCGCTAGGGAAAGCGAGAGATTTAGAGAATTGTTTGGCTCACTGCTTGAAACCGTGATGAAGGAGGTACGGCATGAAACAACTGTTGATTCTTAGCGGCAAGGGCGGCACTGGAAAGACGACAATAGCAAGTGCCTTTATCGCTCTTTCAGATGCCAAAGCCTATGCAGACTGTGATGTAGACGCGCCTAACCTTCATCTCATCATGGCGCAAGACTTAGAGCCAGAACGAACAGATTATTACGGTATGCCAAAAGCTGAAATAGATACGGATAAGTGCACTGAATGCGGCCTGTGTAAAGAAACCTGCAGATTCGATGCAATTTCCAAAGACGAAAACTTTACAGTTGACTTTTTTGCCTGCGAAGGCTGCGGAGTTTGCGAAGCTATCTGTCCTGCAAATGCTATTTCATTGAAACCTACTGTGTCTGGAGAACTGATGCTTTACGTAGATAGCGATAGAGTCTTTTCCACGGCACAACTAAGAATGGGAAGCGGCAATTCAGGATTGCTCGTAACTGAAGTCAAAAAGCGCATGAAAACTGCAGCAAGGCCTGACGCTGATCTGGCCATAATCGATGGCTCTCCCGGCATAGGCTGCCCTGTGATCGCTTCTATAAGCGGCGTGGATATGGTTTTAGTTGTTGCTGAGCCATCTGTATCCGGAATCAGCGACATGGAACGCATTATAAAGACTGCAGAAACGTTTCATACAAAGATCTGCGTTTGCATCAATAAACACGACATCAACCCTGCTAACACTGGGAGAATTGAAGAGTTCTGCCGCGAAAGAGGTTTGCCACTTGCAGGCAAAATACCTTTCGACCCGGAAGCAGTAACAGCAGTCAATAACGGGCAAACAATAGTGGATATTGATTGCCCTTCTGGTTCAGCCGTAAAAGAGGTGTTCAGAAATACCATGGAGTTGCTTTTTGCATGAAATTACTCTTTGGAATGAGCGACCATGATAACTAACAAA
Organism: Candidatus Fermentithermobacillaceae bacterium UBA3907; assembly: GCA_002391545.1. Lineage (GTDB taxonomy): Bacteria > Bacillota > Sulfobacillia > Fermentithermobacillales > Fermentithermobacillaceae > UBA3907. The sequence continues at coordinate 12,671 of DGFF01000120.1, forward strand.
ACACCATTTTAAGAACGTAAGAGCGCTTCTTCAAGAAAACGCAGAAAGGCTAGGGATCAATTTCCCGCAGTTACCATAACTCGGGCGACGTAGATGGGCATTGCAACCACATGATTGGCTGAAAGTTGTTACAGATGAGAATATCAGCTATATAATCGCTGAAGATCGGTTAATGATCATAAACCATACAATAGATCATATAAGTATAAGGAGTCAGAAACCATGAATGGAAATGGGAATCAGAGCTACAGCTGGGAAAAAGGACGCGGGAATGGAGAAGAATCAAAGAACGATTTCAGAGAAAATCCCCATGAGCTAAGCAACATCAAAAAGGTTATCGCTGTTATGAGCGGGAAGGGCGGAGTCGGAAAATCTGCAGTAACCTCCATGCTTGCCGTTACAATGAAAAGGCTTGGGTATAACGTTGCCATCCTCGACGCAGACGTTACCGGGCCCTCTATTCCAAAAGCGTTTGGTATAAAGGAAAAGGCTACAGGCAGTGAATTCGGCATTTTCCCTCAGAAAAGCAAGACAGGCATTAGAATCATGTCTATCAACCTTCTCCTGGAAAACGATACCGATCCAGTTATTTGGAGAGGACCACTTCTAGGTAATACTGTGAAGCAATTTTGGACGGATGTTATATGGGGCGATGTTGATTTCATGTTTATCGACATGCCTCCAGGAACCGGTGATGTTGCTCTTACCGTTTTCCAATCCCTACCCATTGACGGAATTATTATCGTAACCTCGCCGCAGCAACTTGTTTCCATGATAGTGTCAAAAGCGGTCAAGATGGCAGAGATGATGAACATTCCGGTACTAGGTTTGGTTGAGAATATGTCTTATTTTAAATGCCCTGATAACGATAAGGAATATAAAGTATTCGGGGAGAGTCATATCGATGAGATTGCAGAAAAGCACGGGCTGAAAGTGCTGGCCAACATTCCCATTGATCCGAAAATCTCAGCTGCTTGTGACGCCGGGATGATCGAACTGTTTGACGGAAATTGGTTTGATAGCTTTGCAGAAGGACTTGCATCACAAATATGTGAATTGGAGGAAAAACAATGAAAATCGCAGTTGCCACCGAGGGCCAAAACGTTACAGAGCATTTTGGACACTGTGAAAGTTTTATGATTTATGAAGTAGAAAACGGTGAGATTGTAAAAGAAGAAATAGTGCAAAATCCAGGCCATAAACCCGGGTTCCTTCCCAACTTCCTGGCTGATAGAGGCGTAGAAGTCATTATCTCCGGCGGTATGGGCGGACGGGCAATCGATCTTTTCAACGAAAGAAATATCGAGGTTATAGTAGGCGCTTCGGGCGATGCGAGAACTGCCGTCGTGAGCTATCTCAAGGGTGAACTTGAGACGACTGGTTCCGTCTGCCATGAGCACAAGTATCATGGCGAGTGCGGAGAGTAAAAAGCAAAAGGAAACGAAGCAAAGGGGACGGGGGTTTCTGCTTCGGATTGAAGCAGAAACCCCCGTCCCCTTTGCTTCTCAGTCACTCCAATTGGACAGCACCTGTTTGCGAAACTGTAAGTTCCATAACTTTGCATAGTATTCCGTGCTTCTCAAACGCTTTTTGCATCGCCAATCCTATTTGAGGACAACTTCTGTCACAAAGAGCTATGACTGTGGGCCCAGAACCGCTGAGTGCCACCCCCAGTGCCCCGGCTTCTTTAGCTGCAGCAAAAACTTGCTGCATACCGGGCACCAAACCCATCCTATATGGTTGATGCAACTTGTCGTCCATGGCTCTGCCCATAGTCTCTAAGTCTCCCGATGCGAT
>DGFF01000120.1:14726-15463 GCA_002391545.1 Candidatus Fermentithermobacillaceae bacterium UBA3907
TCAAGCCGTTTGTAACATATCGTTTCTTCGCATCTTGCAGCCACAATAAAGCCTCCTACCATAGCGGCTACTACGTTATCTGGATGACCCTCTAACCTAACAGCCATGGATATGAGCTCTTCCAGGTTAAGAGGATTTCCCAAAAGGGCGTTTGCCCCTACTAAGCCTCCTGCTATGGCAGCAGCGCTTGAACCAAGGCCACGAGCCACAGGGATATTGTTTTCTAGAATAATCCGAAAACCGGAAGGTTCCAGTCCTACCCGTAAATACACTGCTCGCGCCGCCCGATACACAATGTTATCTTCCCCACAAGAAATCTGATCCTTCCCTTCTCCGCGCACCTTTATATCCAACCCCGGCATTTCTTCCATGTAAACGTAGTTGTAAAGATCAAGGGCGACACCTAAAACATCAAACCCCGGACCTAGATTCGCTGATGTAGCAGGAACCTGTATTCGCACCACAGTTATTGCCTCCTCAATGTCTCGAGCCTCTCGAGAAATCGCTAATGCCTTATCATAAAAATGCGTTTAGTATGGCTTCCTCATCTGCCGGCAGAGAAAGAGGCTCTTTTACCTGTTTGAGAGCGATATCTGGATCTTTAAGCCCGTGCCCGGTAAGTACGCACACCACAGTGTCTCTTGGACTAAACAGACCCTTTTTTGCATACTTGAGCACACCTGCCAAAGACGCAGCCGAAGCAGGCTCGGCGAAAATTCCTTCTTCTTGAGCCAAGA
>DGFF01000077.1:0-443 GCA_002391545.1 Candidatus Fermentithermobacillaceae bacterium UBA3907
GAACAAATAGGCTAGGCGCTGGAAGAATCAGGCGAGTTACGAAGACTTCTGCTTACTTCAACTTACCTATTTGAACTTGTGTAGAAGGATTCTGCATGCAAGTTGGATAAACCTTCTTTGTGTGAATGTTGTATGAACCTTGGAAAGGGGGGTCTTTCTTCCCGATAACGGGCTGCTTTTGAAAGTGTAAGAAAGGAGCTGCAGTAATTGTCAGGCATAAAAACCGCACGTCCCCATGGTCTTAGGAAATACATCTACACCGTTGTTATACTAAGCGTTGTATTCGTCATGTGCTTGAGCGCTACTGGGTGTAACACCAAGTATATAAGTTCCGAGGATCAAGACGAATCAGGACAGCCTGTATATAGTGGGATGTCTTATGAAGAACCAGAAGAAGAAATGCCAGATGTGGAGACAGATGATCCGAGCCAGGATGCCCAAGA
>DGFF01000077.1:644-4366 GCA_002391545.1 Candidatus Fermentithermobacillaceae bacterium UBA3907
TAGAAGAGACGTCGCAGGAAGCGGCCGGATCTTCAGAGAAGAACTCTCGTTATTACCAGGACGGTGTGTTGTTAACTGAGGGTCAATCGCCAAATTTTGAAAAAGATGTTAAACAGATTGTTCTAGGATCTACAGAAAACCGACTTGTCGACTACCCTAAAGGTTACGAATTGACCTATCCAGGGAGCATGAACCTAGACTTTAGATACAGTCCAGATTTTGTGCGAATATATGATGAAGAAATGGATGTGAAGGTTTACAGAGACACCTCATGGCAATCTGATGTGAAAGAACTACTTTCTGGTTTGCCTAGCCCTCATTTTATGGATCCTACATACATAGAAGCCAATAGGCTGACTATCCACGAAGACAAGTGGATACAGGTAAACGGCAAAGATGTCCGCGTATATAGTCTGACGCGAACCCCTGCGCCTGGAAGTCCTGAAGTGCAAAACTCATATACGTACGCATATATTCCTACTGAGGATCGTACGTATTACAGTATATATTTTAGGTCTACTTCTTTTGAAACTCATAAGGATACAATTTATCAGATAATTGAGTCGTTTAAGACTGTAGAAGCTAGAGGGCAGGCGGTGTATTCTTTGAATTTGGAGCCAGTTATTCCCAAGTGGAACGAAGAAACTGCAGCGTTGTACCAAAAAATCTGCAATTCCGAGGAGGTTATTTGGGGTTTCTTTACTCCCGAGCCGTTCAGCCCTAAGGGAAAAGCAAAAATCCAAGAAGTGGAGGCAAAACTAGAATTCAAGTTCCCGGTTATAATGTGGTACCGGTATCTAGGCCACGAGTTTCCCGTTCAAGGAATGCAGGAAGCTTACGACGAAGGTAGAATCGTAGAACTTACATACCAGATTGTAGCATATCCGTCCCCTAAAAACCCTAATTTTGAAGTGCTAGATGGCGTTAGAGACGACGAAATTAGGGCCTTTGCCAGACAAGCCAAGGAGTTTGGCCATCCATTTTTGTTCAGGCTAAATAACGAAATGAATTCTACGTGGGTTCCTTATGCAGGTCACTACTGTTTATGCGATCCTGATATCTTTATAAAGGTTTGGCAAAGGATTTACCGTATTTTTGAGGAGGAGGGTGTAAATAATGCCATTTGGATCTTTAACCCTAATGATGTGAGTTATCCTCCGCGCAAATATAATTCTCACGTAGCCTATTATCCAGGGAACGAATATGTGCAAATGATTGGGCTTACCGGATACAATACAGGCGATTACTTCCAGGACTACACTGGGGAAAAATGGCGCTCTTTTACTGAAATATACGACAGATTGTGGCACTTGTACAAAGACCTTTACGCCAAGTTCCCTTGGATAATTACGGAATTTGCGTGCAGTTCAGTCGGGGGAGATAAGGAGGCATGGATCGATGAGATGTTCGAGAACTTGCCCAGATATAAGAATATTAAGATAGCCGTTTGGTGGAGCTACTATGACCCAGATCCGCGACCTGAAAGCAAAGGGGTCCCAGCGCGTCGATATTGGCTAGATGAGAAACCTGAATATATTGAGGCTTTCAAAAGAGGCCTTAAGAAGTCACAGTCGCGGTGATTTGACTTACGTCAGTACGCTAAGTTTAGGCTTAGATGTTGAGATTATATGGCACCTAGAAAAGGAGGGTAATTGATGAAAAACGCCTGCATTATCCCCTTGCGTGAACAGGCTAAAGTTCGTAACAGTTGGTTGGAGGAACGGTTCCGCACCATTTTGCCTCGCATCATGGACAGAGAAGGTTTTGACATGTGGATCATTTCCGGGAGAGAGTACAACGAAGATCCTGTCATGATGAGCATGTTTCCCCAACCCATGATGTCTGCCCGCAGACGTACCATGCTTGTGTTTTATAGAGAGCGGAATAATGACGCAGATAAAGAAAGAGGCAATTGTGAAGAACAGGATCGTTGGGAATCTTCTGATGGTTTAGAGAGGATCACTATTGCCCGAGGCAGAACAGGTTTGTTTCCCATGTACGAGCCAGTTTGGATTGAAGAGGAGCCTGATGAGTGGCACGTTCTTGCTCGAATAGTAGAGGAAAGGGATCCTAAATCCATAGGCATCAACGTTTCTGAGGTTTTCGCATTTGGAGATGGGTTAAGCCATTCTGAGTACGTGAATCTTATGGAAGCGTTAGGACCAATCTACAGGGAGCGGGTAAGGAGCGCTGAGAGGCTGGCTCTTGGATGGTTAGAGACGCGCCTGGCACATGAAATATGGGCGTACACCGAGGTTGTGCGAATTTGTCACGATATAATTAAAGAAGGATTTTCTCACAAGGTGATTATTCCGGGTGTTACTACTGCTTCGGACGTAGCTTGGTGGATGAGGCAAACCATGTGTGATATGGGACTTGACGCATGGTTTCAGCCAAGCGTAGACGTTCAACGGTTCGGCGTTGGCGCTGTAAATCCTAATTCTCCTATACTTCCTGGAGATTTGCTCCATTGCGACGTGGGCTTTTACTACCTAGGCCTTGCAAGCGATGTACAACAGAACGCCTACGTTCTCAAACTTGGGGAGGACAGCCCTCCTTTGGGATTGGTTTGTGCATTGGCTACTGGGAATAAAATGCAAGACATAGTTATGGGTCAGATGCGAGCGGGACGGACTGGAAATCAGATTTTGAAAGCGTCCCTCAAAGAAGCCGAGGCTCAGGGGATAAAAGGCAGCGTGTATTGTCATCCTATCGGATACCATGGGCACGCTGCAGGACCGACTATTGGATTGTGGGATCATCAAGAAGGCGTACCCGGAAGAGGCGATTATGAGTTGTTTGAAGATACCTGTCATGCCCTGGAGCTGAATATTAGGCAAGAGGTAAAAGAATGGCACGGGCAAGAAATTACAATAGCCTTGGAAGAAGATATAGTGTTTACTGGAAACAAAGGATATTTCCTTGACGGACGGCAAGAAGAGTTTCATCTTATTTAGGAGGTTTTTAATGTGGACGAAGTAATCTCGAGAAGGGAGTTTATGAAGTCTGGTTTTTCTAAAGGTCCGGTAACCCCAGGTCGCAGGCGGGGTCTTCCCCAGCCTCCCCTAGAGAAACCTCACAACCCTGATTTTGCGTTGGTCGATCTTCCTGAACCCAATTCTAACCTCGTCAAGAACGAAGATATTTTTAGTTGCATAGCGTCCAGAACTAGCAGGCGGCAGTTTACAGGGGAAGGCATATCCCTATCAGAATTGTCAGTTGTGCTTTGGGCCACTCAAGGGGTTAAGAAGGTGCTTCCGAGGGCAACCTTTCGTTCAGTGCCGTCGGCGGGAGCTTGTCATCCCTACGAGACTTATCTGGTAGTTAGGAATGTAGAAGGGCTAGACCCTGGTTTATACAGATACCTCGCCATTTCTCACAAACTGGAGGTTATTGAAGCGCCTGCGTCTTTAGGTGATGAGGCGGTCAGAGCCACAGGAAACCAGACTTGGACAAAAGAAGCTGCAGTTTTCTTTATCTGGGCCGTTGAGGCTTATCGTAGCGAGTGGAGATATGGGAAAGAAGCGGCTAAGTTTATGCTCCTAGACGCAGGACATATATGCCAGAATCTGTACCTGGCAGTTGAGGCGTTAGGACTTGGAACTTGTGCAATAGGTGCGTACGATCAGGATGCAATGGATAGCCTTATACGAGTAGACGGTGAAAACGAATACGCCGTTTACTGCGCTCCCGTAGGCAGAATATAAAGCAGAAGGGACGAA
>DGFF01000077.1:4608-16313 GCA_002391545.1 Candidatus Fermentithermobacillaceae bacterium UBA3907
CGCCGAAGCAGTAACCCCCGTCCCCTTTGCTCCTGATCTTGCTTCTAGGTAAGGGGAGGTTTATTGAATGGAGAAACTTGTATCTAAGCGCGTGGTTTATGAAGGACGCGTGCTTTCAGTCAGGGTGGATTCGGTTGTGACTGAAAAAGGAAGAGAGACTACTAGAGAAATTGTTGTGAGACCAGACACTGTTGCTATAGTGGCTATTGACCAGGATCTCAACATTCTCTTGGTGAGGCAGTATCGATATGCTATCAGCAAGTATGCTCTGGAGATACCTGCAGGATTAGTTGATAAGGGAGAGACTGCTGAAGAAGCGGCCCGGAGAGAACTGAGAGAAGAGACGGGGTACGATTGCACCAACCTTCGCCCTATATATACTTTTTGGCCGGCTATCGGTTACTCTACTGAGCAAATGACAATATTTCTTGGGACAGATCTTGTATTTAACCCTCTCAAAGGCGACGAAGAAGATATCCAGGTTGTACGTTTGCCTTTTTCAGATGTAAGACACCAAGTTTTGCGGGAGACCGAATCAGAAGAGATATTGTTTGAAGATGCGAAAAGCGTAATCGGAGTTGCACTTGCAGCCAAATATGTAGATAAGTATCTGAATAAGTAGGGTATGTTCCTATAGGGCCCACGCAGTAAGCGGTAGTTCACGCGCTCAAAAGGAAAACCCCGGGGAAAAACCCCGGGGGCACTTGGCGCTACCCGGCGGCCCTCCCGCTAGGATTAGAGGCGCCGAGCAGCACTTGTTTATCTGACACCCGGCACCACCTCCTTTCTTACTTATACTATACTCGCTCCAACTCAAGAAATCCTCCTTTTTGCCAAACTGTTCGCTCAAGGGTTTCGTCGCAGCGGTTAGTCCAAACGCGTAGCCTAAATTGCGAACGTACCCAAGTAGCAATATACTGATATAGAACATAAGACTTCACAAATGTAGCGGAAATATGGCGGATAGCAACTGGGGATGACCTGGACTGCCATCCCAAAGGGGTGATAGCACAATGGCGAACGAAAAAGTGTTGCTTGTAGATGCTAACTCTTTAGCGAATCGCGCTTTCTATGCACTACCGCCGCTTTCTACAATGCAAGGTGTTCCTACAGGAGCCGTTTACGGATTCCTTACAATGCTGTTTAAATTGATTGATGAGATGGAACCTGGCTATATAGTATGCGCTTTCGACCACCCTTCACCTACCTTTCGACACGAAGAATTCGAGGAATACAAAGCAACTCGCAAACCAAGCCCTGAGGAATTCAAGGAACAGATACCATTGCTGAAAGAGGCTCTTTCGGTTTTAAACATACCATATGTTGAATTGCCAGGTTTTGAAGGTGACGACATAATAGGCACCCTGGCTTGCCGATACAGTCAAGAAGGCGTTCCTGTAACGATTCTTTCAGGGGATAAGGACTGCTTGCAGCTGGTAGAGGACGACCGAGAAGTAATTATTTTCGTGCGTGGAATCAGTGAAACCAAAAGATACGATAGAGACGCTGTTATCAGAGATATGGGGATTTCTCCTGAACAGGTGCCCGACTTTAAGGCGCTTGCAGGGGACCCGTCTGACAATATTCCAGGAGTAAAGGGGATCGGCGAAAAAACTGCTCTTAAGCTCCTTCAGGAATTCGGTACCTTGGAAAACATATACGCCAATATAGATAAGGTCACGCCTGAGAGGATCAGATCGCTTTTAGAAGAACAAAAGGACATAGCCTTTCTTTCCAAAGAACTAGCAAAAATATCTTGTGATGTTCCCTGCTATGTCGATCTTGAAGAAGCCAGATGGGAAGGTCCTAAAGATGTGGACAGGGTTAAAGAGTATTTCGAAAGCATGGAATTTCGCAGCCTGCTTAAGAGACTTGTCAAATATGAGAACGAGGAAGTTTCACCTCCAGGAGAATTTGAGACTGTAGACTCGGAAGCGAAACTGCAAGGGGTAGCATCCAGGATAAAAGAAACTGGAGAGGTATCTATGTACGTAGGACCTTACGGAGCCGAGGCACCAAGCGTAGCTAACTTCTCTTGGCCTGAAATTTTAGGAATTTCTGATGGTCGAAAGGCTTATTTGATCCATTTTAGCCCACAGGTCTCCGAATCTGACTTTAGGAAACCCCTTAACCTTGAAGATCCCGAGTATCAGCATATAATGTGGAAGCACATAGGTCCTATCTTGCAGGATTCAGATGTTAGAAAATTGGGGTTTAACCAAAAATGGCCGTTTTCCATATCGTTATATAGGGATTTGGACCTGCAAGGGTTCGAGTTTGATGTAATGGTGGCTGCTTATTTGCTGGATCCTACTAGAACTGCTTACAGGCTCGATGACTTGGTCAAGAACTATCTAGGTCAAGATATGGCCCGTTCCTATGATGATTTCCCAAAGAGCGCCAGAAACACCCCAGAAGCCCATAAGGCTAATCAATCCCATGTAGCTCAGGGCGCCCTCTATGCTGCCAAACTGGTCCCCCATATGAACGAAGATTTGGAAGCAAATGGTCTTTTGAACCTAGCCCACGAGGTTGAGTTCCCACTAGTTGAAGTTTTGGCATCTATGGAAGCTACTGGCATTGGGGTTGATCTTGAAAAAGGGATAGCGCTTCGCTCAGAATTTGCTGAGAAATTAGGGGAAATACAAAAAGAAGCGTACGAGTTAGCAGGTGAGGAGTTCAATTTAGACTCTCCCAAGCAAATCAGCTATATACTTTTTGAAAAACTAAATCTCCCGCCTATAAAAAAGACCAAGACAGGGTATTCCACTGATGCCGAGGTCCTAGAGACTCTAAGCGAGATTCATCCCTTGCCTAGCAAAATCCTTGAGTACCGGCATTATTCCAAGTTAAAGTCTACCTACCTGGATGTCTTAGAAAGAGTCATAAATCCGCTTACAGGCAGGATTCACTCTACGTTCCACCAGTGTGTAACTGCCACAGGCAGGCTCTCCAGTTCTGAGCCAAATCTTCAAAACATACCTGTCAAGGACGAAGACGGTAGATCGATCAGGAGCATATTTGTGCCCGACCCTGGGAACCTATTTTTGGCGTCGGACTATTCCCAGATTGAATTGCGGATTATGGCCCATATGTCAGAAGATCCGTCGCTGATTGCAGCATTCAAGAATAACGAAGATATCCACACAAGAACTGCAGCAGAGATATTCGGATATCCAATAGACGAAGTAACTCCTGAACTACGGAGCAAGGCAAAGGCGGTGAATTTTGGGATAATATACGGTATTTCAGATTTTGGCTTAGCCCGCAATACTGGTGTATCTCGAGAAGAGGCACGGCAGTTTATAGAAACGTACTTCCAAAGGTATCCTAAGGTTAAGGAGTACATGGATAGGATGGTCAAAGAAGCTAAAAGGACCGGATATGTCACCACCATATTAGGGCGCCGCCGCCCTATACCTGAGATTAACTCCAGGAACAACGTGGCGCGAAAGGCTGCCGAACGAACTGCTATCAACACTCCGATCCAAGGGAGCGCTGCAGACATAATCAAACTTGCCATGGTCAGGATCCACCAGCGTTTCAAAGAAGAAAAACTTAGCTCCAAGATGGTGCTTCAAGTTCACGACGAACTTATTTTCGAGATTCCGCCCCAAGAAGAAGAGATCGTGAGAAAAATTGTTACCGAGGAAATGGAAGGGGCTATAGAGCTCAAGGTACCTCTGGTAGTTAAGATCGACGTAGGGAAAAGTTGGGATGAGGTCTGATTGGGATGATAAAGCCATCTAATGTGTACGTTATCGGTCTTACTGGAGGGATCGGTACTGGAAAGACTACTGTTTCCAATTATTTGAAAGAATTGGGTGCGCACGTTATAAATGCAGACGAAGTGGCCCATGAAGTTACATCACCTGGTTCTTTTGGCTTATCTAGAGTTATAGCAGAGTTTGGGGAAGAGATGTTGTTAGAAGATGGTAGTTTGAACCGGAAAAAACTGGGCCAGCTCGTTTTCAGCGATCCAGAAGCTCTTTCCAAACTAAATTCTATAGTGCATCCTTTGGTCATAGACCAAATCGGGCGTATGCTTGAGGAAATATCTTGCCGACATTGCGATGCGGAGGAGGTTCCGTGCGTAGTGTTAGATGTGCCTTTGTTATTTGAAGCGGGTATGGATAAGATGTGCGATGAGATCTGGGTCGTGGCCACAGATAAGGATGTGCAGGTTCAAAGGCTAATGGCAAGAGATGGATACCCTGAAAGCGAGATTATGAAAAGGATTCAGGCTCAGATGCCTCTTGAGGAGAAAGTAAAACGAGCTCACAAAGTGATAGATAATTCGGGGAGCATTGAAAATACGAAGATGCAGACATATGAACTTTTTGAGGATGTAAAGCGAAGACTGAGAGATTATCCATGTTAGGGGGAAGGTTTGATGAGCGCAGACCAGGAAAAATACATACAAATAGAAGATGGGACTTCAAAGACTTTTGACAAGCAGATATCGTCTGCAAGGGTGTCTATAGTAGATTTCTGGGCTCCGTGGTGCACTCCGTGCCTCAGAATTTCTGAGATGATAAGCGCGGCTCTAAAGGAAATCGGAGATACTTACGGTTCGAACATCAACTGTATCAAGGTGAACGTAGACGAAGAGCCAGAATTGGCAGAGAAATTTGGCATTATGAGTTTGCCTTCTGTCATAGGATTTGTGGGCAGCAATCCAGTTGAAAAGTTCACAGGGCGCACCAAAGATGATTTTATAAGATGGGTGGAGAGGTTGGCGGATATAGGAGGGCTTTTGGAAGAAGAGGAGGAAGAGTAAAAGGATACGCCCTCTGCAGGGAGAGCGTCATTTGAAAGATTCATTGGGGGGACCTTGATTGACACGAAGAATTATAGACTTGAGGTCAGACACAGTAACCAAGCCGACACCGGAAATGAGAGAGGCTATGGCTAACGCAGAAGTAGGCGATGATGTTTACGGCGAAGACCCGACCGTCAACCGGCTGGAGGCGCTTGCGGCTGAAATGGTAGGCAAGGAAGCGGCTGTGTTTGTACCCACAGGCACCATGGGAAACCAAATATCAATTATGTCCTGGACGCAAAGGGGAGACGAGATTATTTTGGAGTCTACGGCTCACATTTATACGTACGAAGTGGCCGCTCCAGCAGTACTTTCTCAGGTGCAGGTGAGGCCGATTACAGGTAAGTACGGGGCCATGGATCCTTGCGATGTTAAATCGGCTGTACGAGGAGTAAACATTCATTTCCCCAGAACTACCCTGATATGCATGGAGAATACTCATAACCGGTCAGGCGGATGCGTGCTGCCCCTTGAGAACATGAAAGCTATTTACGACATAGCAAAGGAACGCAATATCTCAGTCCACTTAGACGGGGCTAGGGTTTTTAACGCGGCTACCGCTTTAGGAGTAGACGTGAAAGAGATCACCCAGTATGCAGATTCGGTGCAGTTTTGTCTGTCCAAGGGTTTGTGCGCTCCAGTTGGCTCTTTGGTAGCGGGGCCTGAAGATTTTGTGGCGCGGGCCAGAAAGGCTCGAAAACTTCTAGGGGGCGGTATGCGTCAAGCCGGTATCTTAGCTGCAGCTGGCATTATTGCCCTCGAGAAAATGGTCCATCGACTAGGAGAAGATCACCAAAACGCCAAGCGGCTTGCGGAAGGGCTTTCCCAGATCCCAGGATTGGAAATTGACATGGCTTCGGTGCAGACCAATATGGTGGCTGTAGGCATTAAAGAAACGGGCATGGATGAATTTGGGTTTGCGGCTTTCTTGAAGTCAATAGGGGTGTTGGTTAATCCGTCTTTGCCCTACGTAGTGAGGATGGTTACCCACCATGATGTTACTTCTTCTGATATAGATGAGGCGGTATCTAGGGTGAGGGATGCTTTGAAAAAATGAAGCAAAAAGACCTGTGGCACCATGAGGGGCCTGAAAAAGAGGTTGGGGAAGATCTGGGAAAGAGAACCAGGTCTATGGATGAGTTTGGTTTCATTCCCGAAGGGGCTCCTTTGGCTCTCAGGATGACGCCTCGGGATTTCGAGGAATTCCTGGGTCAAGAGGAATTAATGGGGCCAGGGAAACCGCTACGCAGGATGATCGAAGAAGACAGAATTTCCTCTATGCTATTTTGGGGACCGCCCGGCACCGGAAAGACAGCTCTTGCCCGACTGATCGCTTCTAAGACCCGTTCATATTTCAAGGAACTTTCTGCCGTAACATCAGGGGTGCGCGATGTACGCGAAATAGTAGAGTTTGCTAAAGAAGTTAGGAAAACGGGGAGAAAAACTATTTTGTTCCTAGATGAGATACATCGGTTTACCAAGGCGCAACAGGACGCGCTTTTGCCCCACGTGGAAAAGGGCACTATCATACTAATAGGCGCTACTACAGAGAACCCCTATTTTTCGGTGAATTCGCCTCTGTTGTCTAGAATGAGGATTTTTAGGTTCGAGCCATTGCTGCCATCACACGTAGAAACTTTACTTTTGCGAGCTATAAAGGATCGGGAGCGAGGCCTATTTGCAGGAAATTCCGGGGTCCTCGCTAAACCCCAGGGTGAATCTAGGACTGAGTCTGAGGTTGAGGTTGAGATTAGCCCAGAGGGGATCTCCACTGATTACCTAAGAATAGAAGATGGTGTTATCGACCATATTGTCAGTTATTCAAAAGGAGATGCCAGGGTAGCTCTTAACGTTTTGGAAGCCCTCTACAATATTAGCGACGTCATCGATGGCAAAAAAATATTGACCCTGGAAAAAGTGTTAGACGTGACTCAAAGCCCCACTCTCTTCTATGACAAAACAGGAGACCAGCATTACGACATAATTTCTGCGTACATAAAGAGCATGAGAGGGAGCGATCCCGACGCTGCCCTATATTGGCTGGCCAGGATGTTAGAAGCAGGTGAGGACCCTAGGTACGTGGCTCGTCGTTTGGTGATATGTGCCGCCGAGGATGTAGGATTAGCCGATCCTTTTGCCCTGGTAATCGCCGAGTCTGCGTTTCGGGCAGTAGAACACATCGGTATGCCTGAGGCGAGGATCCCTTTGGCTGAGGCCACAGTTTACATATGCCTCGCTCCCAAGTCCAACTCTGCGTATCTGGGCATAGAAAGGGCGATCAAAGATGTGCGGGAAAAACCGCCATATGCGGTGCCTTTACCGCTGAGGGGGACCGGTTATTATGGTGCGGAAGCGTTAGGGCATGGGAATGGATATCTGTATCCCCATGACTATCCTGGCCACTACGTAGAGCAACAGTATCTGCCAAATGAACTGGTAGGAGTCAAATATTTTGAGCCTGCCGAAACTGACTTATTTTTCGACGAACAAAAGGAGGTGCCAAATATGGGCAAAAAAATTGGAGTAATAGGCGCAGGGACTATGGGTTCTGGCATTGCAGAAACGTGTTTGGTAGCAGGCTATGAAGTTGTTCTCATCGATGCCACCGAGGAACTGGCTCGCAAGGGATATGAAAGGATCGAAAAGAGTTTAAGTAGGGGAGTAGAAAAGGGCAGGATAACCCCTGAACAAAAGGAACAGATGATGTCAAGGCTGAAGTATTCAGCAGATTACAGCGAGTTGAGGGATGCTTTGGTAGTGATAGAAGCTGTTACAGAAAATATGGATGTAAAGAAAGAAGTATTGGAAAAAGTATCTCAAGCAGTAAGTAAAGATGCTATGATAGGTTCTAACACGTCGTCTTTGAGCATTACTAAGATGTCTGAAGCGGTGGATGAACCAGGCAGGTTTTTGGGGATACATTTTTTCAATCCGGTGCCTGTGATGAAACTGGTCGAGATAGTAAAAGGTGAAAACACAGCCCCTGAGACTATAGAAAAGGCAAAATTGCTGTGCGAAGAACTGGGGAAAACCCCGGTCATAGTCAAAGAATCACCTGGATTTATCGTTAACCGGCTGTTGTGCCCCATGCTTAACGAAGCAGCTTACGTGCTTATGGAAGGCGTAGCTACTGCTGAGGATATCGATACTGCAATGAAACTAGGAGCCAATCATCCAATGGGACCTTTGGCTTTGGCCGACTTGATCGGAATAGATGTGCTTTACGCGATCATGGAAACTTTAGCCGACGAACTAGATGAACACAAATACAGACCATGTCCGCTCCTTAAGGAAATGATCGACAAAGGACACTTAGGCCGCAAGACAGGCCAAGGATTTTATAAGTATTAGCGGATGACAGGGACGGTTCTCGCGCTTCTTAAGGGAAGCGCGAGAACCGTCCCCATGCTTCAAAGTTTGTAGCCTATTTTCCTCAAGAAAGAGTGCCGTTCCTTTACGTCTTCGGGTCCTTCTACTCCTTTGGGCAAATTACCATCTATGACGCCCATTATGCCGCGGCCCTGTTCTGTTTCGGCGACTACTACTTGGACCTCATTGGCGGTAGCGCAAAAGATGTTTACTACTTCAGGCACCATTTTGATGTTATTGAGAACGTTTATGGGGAATCCGTTTTCCATAAAGATGATGAACGCATGTCCTGTTCCAAGAAGGAGTGCGTTTTCTTCAGCCAGTTGTATAAGGTCAGGGTCATTTCCTGTGGTTCGTACTAGGCACGGCCCGCTGGCTTCGAGGAAGCTTATTCCAAACTTGATGTTGCCTCCAGCCTGTACCATTGCTTCATGGAGGTCTTCCACAGACTTTATGAAATGGGATTGGCCTAGTATCATGTTTAGATTTTCTGGCTTTTTTATTTGGACTAGTTTGAACTCCAATGACATGATATCCCTCCTAGTCTGGCGAGTTTTAAGGGTTACCACAATTCTACCATATGCATGAGGAAAACAGATTTTAAGGGGAGGTGAGCTTAATCGTGTAAATCAAATAGGCAGTGTTGCAATATTGAGCATTTTCGTACAACATATATACGAGTGTAAATCGGGAGTCACTTCATTATGATGACACTTATAACTTACGCGAGACGAGGTGAATAATTATGGCTGATAAGGAAGTAATCGTATACTCGACGCCTACTTGTCCTTGGTGCACTAGAGCCAAGCAGTATTTGAAACAGTTAGGGGTCGAATTTGAAGAAAAAGACGTATCAGTTGACGTCCAGGCTGCCAAGGAAATGGTAGAACTAACAAAACAGATGGGCGTCCCTGTTATAGTGATCGATGGCAATCCAGTCATAGGATTCGATAAGAGGAAAATAGACCAGCTCTTAGGGGTTTAGTGGGCCACTCTGAAGGGTACGCAGTACGCCTAAGGCTGAGTTAAACTGACTTAAAACGAAAAGGGATACTACGAATCGGGAGTATCCCTTTTCGTTGTTGATTCTGCTTCCTCATGTACTGCGCCTCTTTAATTTTTCCGAGGGTACAGAACGTCTATTTCATGGGCTGAACGGGCCTTTTTTGGCGGAGTTGGATTTGGTTTCTTTTTTGTTGAATTAGGCTTGCTTAATTGATCTTCAAATTGTATAGTGTAGTTTGGTGGGCTATTAGTGATACGCGTAACAATTACTTAACTAGCCCAAGAAAGTGGCAGTAGATTTGAGTGGGTAAAGAAGTTGGTTAGCAGTTATTAACGATTAAGCAAGAAGGGTGATGACATGGCTGAAAAGACTAATCCGTTTGAAAACATGTTAGAACAGTTGGATGCGGCTGCCGAAATTGCAGGGTTTGACAAGAATGATTACATAACGCTTCGCTATCCAGAACGCGAACTAACAGTAAATTTCCCAGTAAAAATGGATGACGGCAGTGTTCGTGTGTTCACCGGTTACCGTGTTCAACACAACACTGTTAGAGGACCCGCCAAAGGCGGGATTCGTTTTCATCCGGATGTAGACATGGATGAAGTAAGGGCTCTGGCAGCCTGGATGACCTTTAAGTGCGCTGTTGTGGATATTCCATACGGCGGCGCCAAAGGCGGAGTTACAGTTGATCCTACTGATCTTTCCCAAGGCGAAATTGAGCGGATCACTAGGGCCTACACAGCTAAAATTGCCGATTTCATCGGACCTGAAAAAGACATTCCTGCAACAGACGTAAACACGACTCAGCAAATGATGTGTTGGATTATGGATACTTATAGCACTTTAAAGGGTGTGTATAGCCCAGGAGTAGTGACCAGCAAGCCTGTCGAGGCAGGCGGCTCCATCGGGCGCAAAGAAGCTACTGGACGTGGAGTGTTTATCACTACAAGGGAACTGGCCAAGAAACTAGGTATGGACCTAGCTAAATCAACAGCCGCAGTGCAGGGGTTTGGCAATGTAGGAAGCAACGCTGCCAAGTGTCTTTATGACGCGGGTACAAAGATTGTGGCTGTAAGTGACGTGTCAGGTGGCCTTTATTGTGAAGATGGATTGGATATTCCAGCTCTTCTCGATTATGTAGACAAGCATCCGAAGCATCTCATTGAAGGATACACGCAGGAAGGTATTAAAACCACTGATAATCACGGGATTTTAACTGCTAAGGTAGATTTCTTGGTATTGGCTGCTTTAGAGAACCAGATCACGGCAGATGTTGCGAAAGAGGTTCAAGCTAAAGTGGTTGTAGAAGGGGCTAATGGGCCTACTACCTTTGAGGGAGACAAAATCCTGGAGGAAAGAGGCATAATAGTAAGCCCAGATATCCTTACTAACGCAGGTGGGGTCACAGTTTCGTACTTCGAATGGGTACAGAACCTGCAGCATCTTGCATGGGATCTTGAGACCGTTAATGACAATCTCGAGAAAATCATGGTAAGTGCGTTTGAGGAAGTATATTCTGTAGCAGATGAAAAGAAGATTCCTATGAGGATGGCAGCTTATATAGTAGCTCTTGAGCGCTTGATAACTGTTCAGAAACTCAGAGGGATTTTCCCATAAGATTCTGTTGTAATTACCGTTCAATGGTGAAAACCATTTCTACGGGAATTGCAGCAGTTGGTTGCGGTACAAACATCGTAGAAACAGATTTGGCCAGAATGCAAGAAAATTCGAAGCTGAAACGTAGCACTTAATCTAGATAAAACGCAGAACACGACAAATAACGGTTGCAACATAAGCAGCAAAGGACATGAAAACGAATCTAGATCTCAATGCAGCACGAAAAACGAAGCACAGATGCACTAAAAAAACTTGTAGAAGTCACAATACAAAACATACAAAGCAATAGTCGAACAAACAGAACTACTACACGGTTACTGCACCTTGAAGCATGGGGACGGTTCTCCCGCTTCCAAACTAGTCGCAGCAAATGGGAGGCTGGTCTCTATGCTTCTTTCATTCTTGCGATGATTTATAGCTGCTCAGTATTGCTGAGTAGAATGAAGATCACCAAGGCGAATCCGGCATACTCCGCATGGGCTCAGACAGCTTTACAAGCCGTTTTATGTACTCAATTTCTTTAGTGTCAGCTCCGGTTTGTCTAGATATTTCAGCGTCTTCCATTGACAGTTCTAGTCCTACCAAAATAGGATCTATCCTATCGTAGGGCACACGCACAGTTTTGGCGTCGTTGAGTCCAGGTACTAGATCATGAGAAGGAGCCTTGCGTAGTATCTTTTCAGGTATAGACAAGTACCTGGCCAGCTCCTTAACCTGCGTTTTGTAAAGCCCATTCATAGGCTCTATGTCGCAGGCGCTATCGCCATAAGGAACGAAAAGCCCGATCATCTTTTCAGTTTTGTTGCACGTACCTAGAACCAGAAGATTGTTCAGTTCACTGTAGAAATATGTAAGTACCATGCGTAGACGGTGTTTTGTACGAAAATA
>DGFF01000077.1:16584-28016 GCA_002391545.1 Candidatus Fermentithermobacillaceae bacterium UBA3907
TGGAAAAAGCGAGGCACCAATGTAGTAGAGGGCTCCAAGTCGTAAACCCCTATGAGCCTAAGAATTGGAGTAAGATCTATTTGCTTCAAAGGCAATCCCAGAGTTTGAGCGATGAGCCTGGCATCTTCGTAGGTTTCAGGCGCTGTGTCCCTTTCAGGCATAAACAAACCCTCTACATTTTCCTTGCCTACTGCTCTTACTGCTAGATCTGCTACTACACTAGAATCGAGGCCACCGCTTATCCCCAAAATGCAGCCATTTTTTCCTCTGCGAGTTACGCAATCATATATAAAATCCTGTATTTGGTGACACAGGGCTTCGGGGTCAGCTATAGCGAGATAGTTGCTTATGCTCATGCATTAATTATATCACGAAGCAAAATAGACGAAGCAAAAGAGCAAAAGGGACGGGGGTTTCTGCTTCAAGCGAAGCGTTGACGAAGCAAAGGCGAAGCAAAAGGGACGGGGGTCTCTGCTTCAAAACTTTCTGCTTCAAAGTCTCTGCTTATAAGGCGCCACCCCCTTCACCAACCCACAAAAAAACGCACCCAACCGTCTTTAATTATCTATCTGAATAATATACAATCTAAAATAGCACAACGGGGAGCTGTTTCCAAACGGCTGAGAAAGGGCTAGTAGCACCTGACCCATCGAACCTGTTCAGGGTAATGCCTGCGTAGGGAGATCTGAGTCAGAACCGCGCCGCATGTTATTGCGGTTCATAAGCCCCTCCCCGAGAAATGGAGGGTCTTTTTTATGCGTAACGAAAAGTTGAAGGTAGTTGTTGAGGGCGGCCTAATGGTGGCGCTGGCCCTTGTCTTGAGTTTTATCAAGATATTCAGCGCACCTCAAGGCGGTTCCGTCACTCTGGGCAGCATGATCCCGATAATTCTTTTTGCCCTGCGCCACGGAGTAGGCCCCGGTCTACTGGCCGGAACGGTCCACGGGTTTGTTCAGCTCATTATAGAACCCTTCGTAGTTCACCCAGTACAACTTGTACTAGATTATATTCTAGCCTTTGGCTTACTGGGACTTGCAGGTCTTTTTCAAGATAGGCCTGCACTGGGTACGACTGTTGCGGTAACAGGAAGATTTGTAAGCCACTTCATTGCTGGTGTAATATGGTTTGGGGCATCTGCTCCAGAGGGGATGAATGTGTGGCTCTACTCGTTTTTGTACCAGGCTTCATATCTCGTTCCTGAACTTATAATTTCGGTGGTCGTTATAAACTACGTGTTGAAGCCTTTTTTGAAGAAGAAAGTGAGCTTGGGATGAGTACTGGAATAATGGACATGAGCGTAATGGAGATGAGTCAAGATAGATAATCGTACAGGTTTCCCAAATTGGGAATACTTAAGATTGTACGCGTTGTACGCGCACCTACAAAAAACTCAACAGGGAAAATCAGGGAAAACCCCCGAGAGTTCGCGTAATAGGCCCAGGAGGTTTCGACTAGGTGTTGAACACGATCCGAGGTACGCTTTTGTAGTAGCGGGTGGAGCGCTTTCAGATCCTGATATACGCTACGCCCACGACGCTGACTTAATAGTGGCCGCCGATTCTGGAGCTTCCTTTTTGAAAAAGCACAATGTGATCCCCGACATAATTGTCGGGGACTTTGACTCCCTGTCTCCCAGCGTTCTAGAGCACTTTAGGACGATGAAAAAAGGAGTCAGGAAAGAGCGCCCAGTTGAGGTAATCAAGCTACCCCGAGAGAAAGACAAAACCGACACCGAAGTAGCCCTCGACATCATTTCGGACAGGGGATTTTCGGCAGCTTTAGTTGTAGGCGGCTTAGGAGGCTTCCGCCTTGACCACGAATTGGCCAACGTTTTTATATTAGAACCGTATGCCAAACTTGGCCTAGACGTTGTACTATGCTCAACTCGCTCTATCATTTTCGGTGTACATGGCGTAAGCGACGAATACAAAACTCCTTACACAGCCAGGTCATTCATAGGTTTGCCTGGCGATTGGGTGAGCGTCATACCGCTGACCTCAGAGGTAGCCGGTGTAACCTTGTCTGGGCTGAAGTTTCCTCTTTATGAGGCTACCTTGAAAAGAGGTTCAACCTTGGGCGTGTCTAACGAGATGGTGAAGGAAAAGGCTTCAATCTCGGTGACTGAAGGCTTTGCATTGGTGGTTTTAACTGTAGGCTGATTGCCTAACTGGAGCATGTGTCATGCAAATTAAGTCAGCCAGGCAAGCGAGAGCATTGGACAGCGTGGGCGCCACACCTAGGTGTACGTGATTAGACTCCAGGAGGAAAAGAGGAAAACCATACATTAATCTAGAACAAAGCACTAAATGCGTCGACACGGAGAGGGGCAGTACATTATGGATATCAAATCTGTTTTCAAAAAGGCCGAAGACGAATCTGAAGAAATAGCACTTAGGAAAGAACGAGCCGAAGAGATTCATGAAGAATCTATCGTAATCGACGGGCATGAGGGCACGTTGTTTGACCTAATCAGAGAAAAAAGGAAATTCGACGAGGAATCCTCAGAGGGCCATTCGGATTTACCCCGGCTTCGTCAAGGTGGCGTAGATTGTGCCATCTTCACCGCATTTCCTTATGACAGGATTTGGCCCATACGCGGTGTCAAACAAGGACTTGAGTATATAGATAAGTTTGAAGAAATCGTCAAGATCCCTGGAGCGAGACCTGTTTTGCAGACTTCCGATATTGAGGAGGCCAATAAGGCAGGCGAAGTAGGGATCATGCTTAGCTTCGGCGGGGGCGAATTTATCGAAGGAAGCATTGAGGCACTTAGAATGTACTATAGATTAGGGGTCAGGATGCTCACCTTGACCTGGAACGAACGGAATCTTTTGGCTGATGGAGCGGGTTTTTCCGCTTCTCGGGGAGGACTTACGCCTCTCGGGTTTGAAGTGCTGGAAGAGGCCGCCAAATTGGGCATAATCATAGATGTTTCTCACCTTTCAGAAGCCGGATTTTGGGACGTTGTAGACATGGCAGAAGCACCTTTTGTGGCCAGCCATTCTAACTGTCACGCCCTTTTACCTCATCCTCGTAATCTCACCGATGGGCAATTGGCTGCAATAGGTCAATCTGGCGGACTTGTAGGTATATCCTTTAACCCAGAATACCTTACAGGTTCTGATGAACCTGGTACGTTATCACAGGTAGTAGACCATATCCTTCATGCCATTGAAATGGCCGGTGAGGAACATGTAGGTTTGGGAACAGACTTCGATAGCTTTAGCGGAACAGGGCCAGAGCCTTTGCATCACATAGGGTTGCTGCCTCTTCTTACATATGAGCTTTTAGAGCGGGGACTGTCGGGCAAAGTGATCTCAGGCATTTTAGGTGGCAACTGGCTACGGGTGATGAGGGCGGTAATCGGATAAGGTTTACCAGCAAGCCAAATCTATATGTTTGCTATATTTCTTTGCTGGAGAAAAGAGCTGGGGAAGGGGTTGCTTTGTTTTGAAGGTAGTTATAGCCATGAACGCTTTCAAAGGTAACCTCACTAGCAGCCAAGCTTGCTCCTTGGTCGCTTCTGGTTTCAGCCGCGGGTTTCCTGAAGGAGAAATATCCTTGAAGCCCCTTGCAGATGGGGGAGACGGTACTATTGACGTGTTGGTCCAGGCTTTGGGCGGGAAGGTAGAAAGCGTAGAGGTAACTGGTCCCTGGGGAGAAAGAACAATGGCCCAGGTTGGGATTTTAGAAGATGGCACGGCGGTGATTGAAAGCGCGCAGTGCTGCGGTTTAGCCCTTCTAACCGGTAAGAATCCAGACCCATTTTCCGCTACCAGTCGTGGTGTAGGCGAGGCTATGCGAATGGCGGCAGATCGGGGAGCAAAAAGGATAATTGTAGGCATAGGGGGAACCGCTACCAATGATGGAGGCATAGGTATGGCCCAGGGAGCAGGGGCAAAGGTTCTCGATGCCTCAGGCCAAGATGTTTGCCCAGGTATATGTGGGTTAAATCAGGTGAGCCGAGTGGAATTGGGCGATATTCCTGAGATTTTCTCTGATGTCGAAATAATAGGGATCTCTGATGTGAAAAACGTGTTGGTAGGCGAAGAAGGCGCTACTTATACCTATGGCCCCCAAAAAGGTTTGAAGCCCCAAGAACTTGCAGGAGTGGATAGGGCTATGGATCGGTACGGCCGTATTTTGGGAAGGGATCTAGGCTCCGATCCCAGGTATGTTCCTATGGGAGGAGCAGGGGGAGGATTAGGCGCCGCTTTATGGAGTTTCTTTCAAGCTTGTCTTTTAGATGGCGCAACTTTTGTCATGGAACAGACCGGTTTTTTCAGCGATGCTGAAGGCGCAGACCTCATCATAACAGGAGAAGGTAAACTAGATGCGCAAACTGCAAAGGGCAAGGCGCCCTACGCTGTCGGAAAAGCCGGGTTTAGGCGCGGAATTCCCGTGGTAGTGTTAGGAGGAAGTATTGACGATTCCATTTTGCCCCAGTACCCCCCTGAGTTTTCGGCAGTGTTCGCTTCTATATTAAGCCCATGCGATGTAGAAACAGCCATGTCTAAATCAGAGGTTTCTCTTCCATTTGTGGCTGAGCAGATAGGCCGGTTTTGGCGGACGGCTGCTCTTTCCAAGCCCCATGGAACAGAGTTTTCCGCAGGAGGCGTAGTTATCCGCACCTTCCAGGAAAGGCTCCAGGTTCTTCTGATAAAGGACAGGTTTGGTTTTTTCGCCCTACCGAAAGGTCATATAGACCCGGGTGAGACAAGTGAAGAAGCGGCTGTAAGAGAAGTGCGAGAAGAAACAGGGCTTTCATGCAAAATCGTATCTCCTGGAATTTCCCACAGGTATAGGTTTTTCAGCGATGATGGAAAACCTCTGGAGAAAATCGTCACTTACTACCTTATGGAACCAGTATCCGGAACTATTAAGCCTCAGCCTGGCGAAGTGAAAGAGATTTTGTGGGTTGATGAAACCCATATCCAAAACCTAAACGTGTATCCCAGCCTCATTTATCTCATTGAAGAAGCCCTCGAAATTTACAAGAACGAGTAGATACCATAACTTGCCATACCTGTGATATAATAGGTTATGCGAAGGGCCCAGCGACTGTCTTGAGACCTATACTTCAAGGGGGAGTTTCGCATGGGCAAAGAAAGACCCTTTCCGCTAAAAGGGTTGCTTTTATGTATTGCAGTTGGGCTTGTTTTAGCCCCATTTGTTCTCAGATGGCTTTGGTTTCGAGATGAGTACGTATTCTTGACTATAGAAGAATCTTCACTGAACGCGCTTAGCGGTTGGCCAATGAGTTTTGCTGATATACCCCAGGTGTTCATCGACGCCAACGAAAAAGCCCTCATACTTTCTGAAAAAGCAAACCTTATAGGCGTGCACTTGGGTGTCCACTACAGCGCAGTGTCACAGGGAGTGGAATTTGACGAAAAGCTCATATTTTCAAGAACTGGAAAAGCATCTATAGACCTATCTTCACCTGCATCCTTCATGATATCCGACATGGATGGGTACCTTACTGAACTGGTTAATAACGATGCTCGAATTGTTAAGGGAAACCTTGAGGTGAAAAAGACCCTTCGCGACGGCACTGTGGAGATAACCTACGGGGGACAGCACATTACTCTAAAACCTGGCGATGTGTGGGCAGAGTTGCTGATCTCAGAACCTACCGGTGTACGGGCAGTGTCTGCTGCTGACTGGGAAGAAGAAATCGATAGATGCTTTCGTATGGGATATCCGGCCACAAGACTTGCCATAGCCAACAGAGGTCTGTGGCCGAAGTCCAACGTTAAGGTGGGGATGTACCCGTGAGAGCATCTCAAAAGCAGGGTGATGGCACGTCCAAATGGACTACATGTGTAAAATGGGACGTGAAAGTTAGACGCCGCAGCGAGAAACGACGGAGTAGGCTGTTGTGCTTAGCCCTGGCCTTTTCGATCTTCTTGGGGCTGAGTTTTCCCAGCAGTGCAGAGGCAGTCAGTAGGGCTAGTAGGGACAAGGCCGCAATACCTTTGGTGTTAATATCTGAACCGGTCAAAGGCGGTTTGAACGACGAAAAAGATTCTTTGTGGGTAAAATCGGGTCTGGTTTCAAAACTGAAACCCCTTGGATACGAGGTTGGAAGAAACCTGTTTATATACACCCCTGATGCACCTTTCGGTGATCTTACTTCAGGCGCCCAGGCAATTAACAGCCAGTTGGGCAAAGTTTTATCTAGTACAGGATCTTCAAAGGTTAACGTGGCTGGATACGGAGTTTCAGGCTCAGTTTTTCGGATCGGGCTTGAAATGGGGATAATCCAAGATGGCATGGTGGAAAATGCTATCTTGCTTACTGCGCCTCAAAGGGGCTCTTTCATGGCAGGGAACCTATTTGGTACGTGTGAGGTAATAAAACAAGAGATCAT
This sequence comes from Candidatus Fermentithermobacillaceae bacterium UBA3907, assembly GCA_002391545.1. GTDB lineage: Bacteria > Bacillota > Sulfobacillia > Fermentithermobacillales > Fermentithermobacillaceae > UBA3907. The sequence continues at coordinate 22,958 of DGFF01000077.1, forward strand.
ATTTGAAAGAGATACCCGCGGGGCCAGGTTTTCACCATTTGGAAGCATAGGCGAGCCCTTGGATGGTAACTTAATCCCCGCTAACAGCGCCGGGGATCTGCCATCTAGCATTGGCTCAGGAAAGTTTTCCTGGGAAAGCGAAACTTACTGGGTGGGGAAACGGGCTTCTGAACTGTACGAGCCTCTTTACGCCGAGTACGTAAAGACCAGGTATTTATCTCTGCCTTACATACCTACAGATTCGCCTAAACAGACTTTTCCAGGCTGGATAAAAGCTAATAGACCGCTCATTTGGGAAAACTGCGTAGTTACAAAAGAAGTTCCCCCTTTCGGGGTGTATGGCCAAGCCAAGACTGCTTTATCGTCCCCTCAAAGAGGCGAGGATTTCACGATAGCGTATTATGAAGTTTTGGCCATGGATGTGGCCAAGAACCAATACGTTGTTAGACAGGCATCTAAAGGCAGCTTAGCGAAAAGTCTGTTTAGTGGGACCTATGTACCAATAGACTGGAAAGACGCGCTGTTATATTACGGCGGGAAAGCCCTTGTTCACTATGGGAAGAAGGCGTTAATTACTGCAAAAGCAGAAGTCCAAAAACTCGTAATGGACAATATCGTTAAATCTATAGATTACCTAGATTCCGCCGAAGATGCTTTCCTAAGGCGATTAGTGAAAGAGAATGTCTTGGTAAACTTAGGCACGTCAGTTGGGGAAAGATTTTTTAGGCTTAAAGCCAATTACTATCTTGAATCTATAAATAATGAGTCCCAGTCAAAAGCGCGTGAAAGAAAGACCAGGTATGTGACTATAACCAGTAAAATATCTAATTTGGCAGGGACTATCTGGCCAGGCACAGGCCCGAATAATTTGTTTTGCGAGGTAGATTGCGCAGTACCGCCTCAAGGACCCAGGGATATTGTAAGAGTGGTTTCAGGGATGTTTTCACCTTCATATCTAGATCTTATGAAGAACAAGAAAGTCCAACAAACGGTAATCTCAGTTCTATCTCAGGATTTTGAGAAACAAGAAATCAGCTTGAAAGATGGTCAGAAGAAAGATGTCAAAGTTTCTAGTTGGGAACCTGGATATATAACAGGTGTGTGGAAGAAACCTCAACACCAATGTTTCCAAATATCTATAGATTTACCGCTTCCCCCTGAAGGTTGGGGATATTCAATATGGCTTGAAGGTAACGATGGCACAGGTTGGATGCTTATTCCAGGATCATCTCAGGTGATCAACGCAGGAAAAAACGTAGAAGTCATCCTGAAAAACCCTTCACACCGTGTAGGAATTCGGTTGGTGAGATTGGGACCAGTAAATCCGTTTACTCCTGGTGGAAGAGTGGACTCAGTATTTGAAAAAGAAGTCACCCATAAGGTGAAAGTTTCTGCGTCTTCAATGGATACTACTTCCAGTGATCAAGATTCTAACTGGCCTCAACTGGGAAGTCCGTCTGCAGCCAATCCTGGAACAGATCCTTACCAATGGGGAGGAAGTAGTTGGGAGGGTTCTCAAGGGCAAAAAGGCGCAGGAGGCCAGCCAAGCATAGGAGGACAGACAAGCCAAGAAGGGCAGTCGGGAACAGGAGGGCAAGCAGGATCAGGTGTCTCTTCAGGTAACCAAGGAACGCCTAATGCAAGTGGTTCAGATCCAGAGCGAGAACCGAAGGGTTCTTACGACGACGAGTACTTCGGCAGCGCAGTTTCAGAGACTTCTGAAACCCCAACTGAAATTGATGGGATCCCTTGTGTCCGCGTAGTTTACAGGAACAAGCATACCACTTTGTGGGAAGCCAAAGAAACGTACCATTCCTACTGGGAAGTAGATTTTGGCGATGGTGAGTCAGCCGTGATATCAGGACAGCCAGATTTGCTGGTGTCCCACGTTTTTCAAGGCCCAGGCAGTTACAACGTTGACATCGTTTCCTACGATAATTATGGCAAGATGTTGCTTCGAAAATCGTTCAAAGTGGATGTATCTAGTTACACTGCTCAAACTCATCAGTTTAGATGTAGGAGCATCGTAGCACCTAAAGTGCACTTAGAGATTTCGGGGCCTAAGAAATGGGTTACAGGTAAATACGCTCTTTTTACCGGTGAAGTATCCTGGCACCTACCGCAGGATGCCGAGGTAGTAAATGTAACATGTGACCCCGGCGAAAAATTCTACGTAATTTGGGAACGTTCAGGGGAATTCACAGTGTATTGGGCAGTGGCCCTTACAATTGACTATGACATAGATGGACAGTTCATACAGGTTAAAAACACGTACGTTGAATCTGTTAGTGTAGATATTTTCACCCCTGGGATTACCAAGTAGCCATGGGTTTTGGGCCCAGGGAACCTGACATGTATTTTTTCGTCAGTAGTGTTATAGTTTGTTTGACATCTGGCGGCTTTGCGGCTAAGACTGACTACATCATAGAGGTGACAGTTATTAATGATAAAGACATGTAAATTGTGTAAAGAATACGTTATGGGGAAAGTCAAGGTTCAGGCCCTTAGGGATATAGACATTGAAATCCCAAAAGGGCAATTCGTTGCGATCATGGGGCCGTCGGGGTCAGGCAAATCTACGTTAATGAACATCTTGGGATGTTTAGATAAACCTACTTCAGGGCAGTACTATCTCGACAGGGAGGATGTGAGCAAGAAATCTGATGATGAGCTGGCTGAAATACGCAATCAGTTTGTCGGGTTTATCTTCCAGTCGTACAATCTGTTACCCAGGACAGATGCAGTATCCAACGTTGAACTTCCCTTGATATACAGGGGGATATCTGCGGGTAAAAGGCGGGAGATGGCCATGGAGGCCTTAGAGTCTGTAGGCCTTTCCCATCGAGCGCGGCACAAACCTAGTGAACTATCCGGGGGCGAACAGCAAAGAGTTGCAGTAGCCCGGGCTATTGTAGGTAATCCCAAACTGATCCTAGCCGATGAACCTACAGGCAATTTGGACTCTCGTTCAGGCGAAGAAATAATGGTTGTTTTCCAAGAGCTTCACGAAAAAGGTATTACCCTGGTACTGGTAAGCCATGATCCTGATATAGCTAGGCACGCTGAAAGGATAGTATCCCTAAGAGACGGTAGAATCATATCAGACGAAATGATAGAGGATAGGCTAGACGCAAACGAAATCCTATCTCAAATGCCCGAACCTGAAATTTCTGCATAAGCATGGGGACGGTTCTCGTGCTTCCCTTTGGTTTGGTTGGCAGTCTTGTTAGGGTAGGAAGCACGAGAACCGTCCCTTCCTTTGTCTCCTTTAATGCCTTTCATTGTGGTATTATTCCTAGGGGTGATTTTAGTGCATCCGGTACTAATTACCATAGGTAACATTGAATTATATTCCTACGGTTTTATGATAGGCCTTGGCGTAATATTAGGCCTTATAATTGCGAGTAAGAGGATGGAGCAAGCGGGCCTTAATCCTGATGACTTCTTTCCCTTTTTCGTCATCATAATTATATGCGGTATCGTCGGAGGAAGGCTTATCCACGTAGTTTTGAACAAAAGCAGTTACCCAACCTTTAAGTCTGTTTTGGATCTTAGGGAGGGAGGCTTTGCAATACATGGCGTTCTTCTGGGAGGGCTTCTAGGATCATTGGCCTACTGTATCGCTAAAAGGGTTCGCCCTGGCACGTTGTTGGATATCATAGTGCCATCTGTGGCTCTAGGCCAATCTTTAGGCAGAATAGGATGTTTTTTGAACGGGTGCTGTTACGGCATACCTACCAATGGCAATTGGGGAGTGCAAACTAGGTACGCGCCAGGGCTAAGGCATCCTTACCAGCTTTATGAAAGCGCAGCTGACTTTCTGCTGTTTTTGGGCCTTATGAGGCTGTCTAAGAAGACGGACACTCGGGGAGTTGTAACTCTAGCTTACGTTTTCGGGTATTCGCTGATAAGGTTTTCCCTTGAATTTTTTAGAGACAGCGAAAAGATTCTTTTCGGGTTGTCTTCGGCCCAATGGCTGTCTTTGGTTCTTTTAGCCGCGAGCTTGCTTTTATATCTTTTGGTTAAAAAGCGGACCGCAAAAACTGTAAACGAAGTATCTTCTTAGTCCTGGGATTCGGAGGTGACGGCTTTATCTGACTGATGCCGCAAATTATGAGAAAAATTATTGATCCAGAGTTGATACCACCTGAGGTACTAGAGATAGCTGCGACTCTTAAAGAAGCCGGAGGTGAACCTTATATAGTAGGTGGCTCGATCAGAGACATTTTGCTGGGCAAAACTCCCTCCGACTGGGATATAGCAGTGGATCTTCACCCTGAGGAAGTGCTGGCGATTTTCCCTGACGCCCTAACTATAGGCATTGAGTTTGGCAGAGTATCCGTAGGCAATGTAGACGTGGTTTCTTTGCGTCACGAAGCGGATTATCTGGATAGACGTCATCCCAGCAAAGTTCGTTTTGGGGTTCCAATCGAGAAGGATTTGGAGCGCAGGGACTTTACTGTCAACGCTATGGCGTGGGACCCCTTTTCTGGGGAGATTTTCGACCCATTTGACGGGTACACAGATCTTTCCTTAAGGGTTTTGAAATCAGTGGGAGACCCATCTGTCAGATTTCAAGAGGATCCTCTCAGGATTCTAAGGGCAATTAGGTTTAAGGATACCATCGGATTCAATCTGCATCCTGACGTGATCAAAGCGATGTCAGAATCCAAGGATCTTTTGGGTCAAGTAGCCGGCGAAAGACTGTTTGTAGAATTAAAGTATATTTTGCTTTCCCCCTCAGTATATCAGGGGATAAGGGATCTTTATGACTACGGCCTAAGCAATGCAGTTTTACCTGAGATTAATGGCGATCCCGAGGGAATAGGCATTGCACTGTCTGCATGTTCTCCAAATCTGGTTACCCGGCTGGGAACTTTATTTGGGTGTGAAGGCATGGAGTCAACTATGGAAGAAATAGATGATGCAGTAGAGGAGTTCAAAGACCGGTTCAATTTGGCCAAGTGGCTGGCTGAAGATGTAAAATGGCTAGCTGCCAATTCGGATCCAGAAGGTACTGTACGCTACGAAACTCTCCCATCTCGGATTTTAAACCTTT
>DGFF01000058.1:0-866 GCA_002391545.1 Candidatus Fermentithermobacillaceae bacterium UBA3907
CAGATGATCCCTATGCGTTGGAACTAGGGAATCAGTCCCATGTATGCGACGATGATTTTCAGGTGACTGATGGCAGGATTGAAGATGAAGAGCAGGTGCAGTCTGAAACTGAAAATCGTGAATACATGGCTGAGCCAGAACGTCTTCTGATTGATGTAGATGTATCTGCCCAGGTGGTCAAAGTCTTCATGGACGAAGAGTTGATCAAAGAGATGGTGGCATCTACTGGTGTGGAAGGGCATGAAACTCCTCTGGGGACCTTTGAGATTCAGAACCGGGGTTTGTGGTTCTTTAATGAGAAATATGGACAAGGAGCCAAGTATTGGGTATCTTTTAAGGACTGGGGTATATATCTGTTCCATTCTTTGGCTATGGATAAAGATAGAGAGGTCATCGAAGAAGAAGCGGAAAAGCTTGGGCAGCCTGCATCCCATGGATGCATCAGGCTTAAAGTAGAAGATGCCAAGTGGATATACGACAATATCCCTGAGAAAACTAAAGTGCTTATCCATGATTAAATCTGTGATTGAGAAAAGGCCTACTCTAGAAGTGGGCTGCATGTAGCGCAGTCCTTTTCAACTTGTATTTCTAAGGAAATTGAAAAAACTTATTTAGTAGCGGGGAGAGGATCGATTGTCGGATATTGCCGTAGTTACTGATAGCACTAGTGATATTGGGACGGAACTGGCCAAACAATTGGATATAACTGTTATACCGCTTTCTATCATTTATCGCGGTGTTGTTTACAAAGATGGGGTGGATTTGACGCCGTCTAAGTTCTACCCAATGCTTGAGGAAGCAGGAGACGGGGAACTGCCTACCAGTTCTCAGCCTTCGCCCCAAGAGTTTTTAGATATTTACAAGCC
>DGFF01000058.1:1159-3270 GCA_002391545.1 Candidatus Fermentithermobacillaceae bacterium UBA3907
GTATTACCTTGAAAGAGGTGGACGGATAGGGAAGGTGTCTTCTGTGGTTGGGAGTTTGCTTAAGATCAAGCCTATAGTCAGAGTTGAAGATGGCATATATGTACCTCTGGCCAAAGTTAGGAGTATGAAACAGGCTATAAGTGGGATGGTAGAGTTTCTGCAAGGTAAGTTCAAAAAGAACAAGGTGTCTATTGCAGTAGGCCATGGGCAAGGGCTTGAATATGCTCAATCCCTTTTAGAATTGGCGTTGGAGAAACTAAATGTTAAGGATCGTCCTTCACTTTTTGAAGTTGGACCTGTAATAGGGGTGCATACTGGACCTGGCACTGTAGGAATTTACGCTAGGCCTGCGAGGAGTTAAGGGCGGAGAGGTCTTGGGGAACATCAGGCACTGATAATCAGTTTTAGGTTTGGTTTGGCCACTTTTAGCCGGCCTTTCCTCCGCCGCCTCCACCTCCACCTCCCCCGCCACCTGAGAAGCCTCCTCCGCGTCCGGCTCCAGAACTCATAGTAGCATGGCTAACGGACGTGTGAAGGCTTTGAGTTATAGAATCTATGGTGTCTAACAAGGATCTGGCAGTCGAAGGCCCACTGGTTATCGTGGCCCATCTAACTGTCCACATAGCACCAGGTAGAGCTATCTCCGGATAGACAATTGATAGTTGGTCAAGCACTCTTTTGGCGACTCCGAGGACTGTGGCATATACGAGGTAGTGCTCCCAAATAACAAGGCTCGGAATTTCTGCCAGATCGAGACTGGAGAAGTCTTCCAAGAAACTCTTAAACGCTTTCCACATGGCAAACTGGGTGCTTCCTGAAGGTGTGCGCCTTTGCAATAATAACCCTGATACAAATAACACTATTCCGCCCATTAATATGAGCAGTGAATAAGGGTTCAACGAACCCGTTATTGACATAGACGAAAGCCCGGCTATGGCTATAATCACACCTGCCGCTATTTCCCATTTCCGAACCTTTTCGGTCTCCTCATCAAACATTTCCTGGCAGGCTTGAGTTGTAGCAACCTTCTGCCTAAACCTATTTACGAATTTGTTTATTGATGTAGGATTTACCTCTCCTAAATGCTCTAACCGGCTAAGAGGCAGGGTTTCACCATCGGAAGACACTTCCTTCAAGAGATAGTGTAAGAGAAAAAGTTCGTGTTCTTCTAGATCTATGCCATTAGGATCGCTCTTCAGAGCATCTTTTCCTTTGTCTTCGAGCACTAGGACAAGATCAGTTTCGGGTTCGCGGCCAGATTCTCTTTTTTCCTCATCGACTAGGACCTCTTGTATGCTTATGTAGCCCTTTCTAGCTAGATCTAGTATAGTAGCGGTTATCTCAGTGGCACCTATCTTCTTAAAATTCCAGAGGTACCCAAGTTCGGCAGGGGTATAGTCGGCTGGCAATTCGCGGTAGTAGTCACCGTCGAATTCAGGTGTATGCTCTTTTCCCCAGCGCAGGTGGATGAGAATTGCCGCACAAATGCACGCCCCCAGGCATATAGGACCTACAACCTTCAATGCAGCCTGAGTTTGCCTCTTCTTATTTGCCTCCCTGGCCCATTGTTCTTCTTGAGTCAGTATTCTGTTGAGGGCTGCAGTATTGGACCGATTAGTCGCCTCTGGGACCAGATTTTTAGGGAATACCACCCTACCTTCTAGAAAAGTCTTCGCAGGCAACAAGGGGACTGTCCATACAATTACGTTTGGTGCTACTATTTCCACCTCGCCAGATAATGGACCGTGTCCCCACGCTCGCAAACTGTCTAAGGAGTCGTTATAATCCCCTGAGGTTGGCAAACGCAGTTCTACGCGCACGTTTTCGGATGATACCTCCCAGTCGGCACCTATAAACTTCCAATACAGCTCTGCCACATCGTTGTACACCACAACTGCGTCTTGCACCGTGTATGAAAGTCTAAAGGTCCTTTCTTCGTCGGCAGCGTCGAACCTCCAGGTAACTTCAATAGCGCTGGGTACATCTTCATAACTGAAAGTGCCGACCCCAGATTGGCCGGGGACGTACCTTTCGCTCCCTTCAGATACCTCAATGTTGGTGATGCCAGAGCATTCTTGAGTAGATAGTGTTTGTGTGATCCATGTGAAATG
>DGFF01000058.1:3585-7223 GCA_002391545.1 Candidatus Fermentithermobacillaceae bacterium UBA3907
ACAGGTGCAGCCCAATTCAAAACCAGGGCTAATAGGGTAATGAATATCCCGACGTATGCTGTGAAACGGGCTTTATTGATCTGCCTGCTTAAACTGGTCAACGTTTGTCCCCTTTCTCTGCCGCAGCATTAGCCATTTTCCTGAAAAGTGACTGGTACAACTTCCCTTGACTCTGGTTCTGCCTCAAAGTAGCCTACAGGCTGGAAATTGAAAACTCTAGCGATCAAGTTAGTTGGGAAACTTAGTATAGCTGTTTGGTACTTCATGACCGTATCGTTGTAAAATTGCCGGGTAAAGGCGATTTTGCTTTCGATATCGGCCAGTTCTTCTTGGAGCTTCTGGAAGTTTTCGCTGGCTCTAAGCTCAGGGTAATTTTCTGCCACGGCCAGAACGTTTCTGATGGCTCCTTCAAGGTCCTTTTCTGCCTGTATCTGCTCATCTAAGGTTTGGGCCGCTAGCGCTCGAGATCTTGCTTCAGTCACTGCTTCAAACAACTTGGTTTCGTGAGAAGCGTATGCTTTCACAGTCTCTACCAGGTTGGGTACTAAGTCATGCCTGTACTTTAATTGGACCTCTATTTGAGCCCACGAGTTGTGTACGCGCTGTCTGAGCCTAATGAGAAAATTGTATGCCCACACTATATAGGCCCTGTCTCTTANNTCGTGAGAAGCGTATGCTTTCACTGTCTCTACCAGGTTGGGTACTAAGTCATGCCTGTACTTCAATTGGACCTCTATTTGAGCCCACGAGTTGTGTACGCGCTGTCTGAGCCTAATGAGAAAATTGTATGCCCACACTATATAGGCCGCTATAGCTACTACTACTATCGCTAAGATTATCAAAGGCCAGTTCATTGTTTTCCCTCCCATCGGATTTCTTGAATTTTTACAAACTGTGGGACCATATGTGTGAAGAGAATTTGCGTGAAAGTGAAAAACGTTAAATGCTGCAAGTCCCTTTTATATTGTATACGATAAAAATCTGCCCAGGTAACTAATCTTAATTAGTTTCACGTAAGGTATTAGTTCTTAAAGAAAGTGGGTATAGGGATGAGAGGGGCATAATAAGTTGGTGGAGCCGATGGGGGTCGAACCCACGACCTCCTGAATGCCATTCAGGCGCTCTCCCAACTGAGCTACGGCCCCACCTGTGTTACTACTTTACTATCATATCGATGTTGCAGTAAAAGTCAAGTGGAGCATGGGGACGGTTCTCATGCTTCATCAGCCGCAGGAAGCATGAGAACCGTCCCCATGCTTCTACGCTGTAGATATGGAGTCTATAGGTTTTGGAATTGGAGGGTAGGGTAGAAGAAAAAGGCCCGACGGAAGCCGGGCCTTTTTGATATTGCCAAGATTTTTAGCCCAAGAGTCTCAGGACTGCCTGGGGTGTTACGTTGGCCTGTGCCAGCATTGCAGTGCCTGCCTGCTGCAGGATTTGGTGTCTCGTGAAGTTTGCCATCTCTAGAGCCATGTCTACGTCTCTTATTCGGGAGTTGGCTGCGTCTAGGTTCTCGGCAGCGGTATCTAGGTTGTTGATTGTGTGCTCCAGTCGGTTCTGGTAGGCTCCGAGTTCGGACCTTTGCGTTGATACCTTTGATATTGCTTCGTCAATGAGTTCTAACTGTGTGTTGAAATCGAAACCAGCCACGTCGAATTTGGTTACGTCTACCTTGTTCCCAGTGGTGTCTTTGAGGCCTAGCGCTTCTGATCTCATGTCGCTGATTATGACGTCCATGTTCTGATCTATATTGGCACCGATTTGGAGTAAGAGGCTGTCGGAGGCTACTTCGAACGAAGAGTTTCCTTCTAACAAGCTCACGGGGCTAGCACCGCTTCCTGCAATGTGAAGCTTTATTCCGAAAGTATCGAAATTGAGGTCGATACCTTGAGTGACCTTGTCGTCTGTCCACTTGCCTATATTGATTGCTTGGTCAGTAGTAGGATCAGCAGTGTTCTGCAGTGTCACGGTCCATTCTTCCGAAGCGCTATCCTTTGCAAGATTAACGCTGTACGTTCCTCTCTCAGCACCGCTGAAATCTGTTATTTGGAACGCTGTAGGTAACGTGAAGCTTTCTATTTTCTTCGTCAAATCACCCGTCAGCAAGCTCTTTGTGTTGAATTCAGCACGTTCCGCTATTCCTGTTATCTCTTCGATTAGAGCATTGATCTCCTGCTGTATTTTCTCTAGGTCGTCTGATGCGTTTGTTCCGTTATGCGCCTGCAGCACAAGCCTGCGCATGTCGTTCAACATGCTGTGGGTCTCATTCAATGCGCCTTCTGCTGTTTGGATAAGAGAGATGCCGTCCTGGGCGTTTCTAGATGCCTGCCTGAGGCCTGCTATCTGAGCCTTCATCTTCTCAGAAATGGCCAAGCCGGCAGCATCGTCGGCCGCTCTATTAATCCTGTAACCAGAAGACAGTTTCTCCAACGACTTTGACATCATGTTTCCGGTAATGCCGAGGTTTCTCCATGCGTTTAACGCTGGAATGTTTGTGTTGATTCTCATTTCTTTCACCCTTCCTTGGATGTTGTTTTAGCCCTTCCTTGGGCTTTAATTGAGGCTCTTTGTCCTCACTATGCATATCGAAACTAGACGCAAACCTTAATATGGGACTTATGTCCCATTTTCACGGTAGATACTTGATTCATAGGTCAGAAGCAGGGCTGAAATAACAGATGTCAAGATCTTATTTTGTATCGGAAGACTCGAAAAACAGGTTGAAACTCCACTAGAACCAAGGGTAATCTGTCTCCCATATAGAATAATTAAAAGGATATTTACAAATAGATAAAGGCGAAAGGATGGATAAGAGGCAATGGACAGGTGTTTCTTCCAAAATCGCCAACTACCATCCTTGTTTGAAACAGCCATTTATCATGAACGTATTAGGAGGTCAAAGACGTGGAGAATAACAAAACCCCAGTAACATTTGAAGACCTCTGGCGACTCAAATTTGTGGGAAACCCTGAAGTATCGCCAGACGGTAACAAAATAGCGTGGGTTCAAACGAACGTAAACCCAGATAAAAACGGATACGAATCAAGCATTTGGATGTCTCAAAGGAAAACCTGTGACGAAGGGAGTTTCTTTGAAAAACCCAAACGAATCACCTACGGAATGAAATCGCCAGATCTTGGTGCCCGAGAAGGTTCCCCTCGGTTTTCACCTGACGGGAAATATTTGGCGTTTACATCTAACCGTTCAGGTCAGAATCAAATATGGATTTTGGACCTGGAGCGAGGAGGCGAAGCCAGGCAGCTGACCCAAGGAGAAGAAGGCAAATCTGGCATCACGTGGTCCCCCGACGGTAGGTCTATAGCCTTTGTTTCCAGGGAGCCCAAAGAAAAAGAAGAAAAAGAAGAACCACACAAGTCTAAAGACGTAACAGTAGTAACAAAACTCAGGTACAAAGCCAATGGCGTTCCATACATCGTAGACCCTAGGCCAAGGCAGATATTCATCATCGATGTAGAAACCGGAGAAGAGAAACAGCTCACCTTCGGAGAGTACGATTGTTATTCACCTGCCTTCTCGCCTGACGGAAAGTGTCTAGCCTTTAATTCCTGCCGCGAGCCTGATTGGGAGATAGAAGGAGTTCCTGATATTTGGGTACTCACCTTGGAGACAGGGGACAT
>DGFF01000125.1 GCA_002391545.1 Candidatus Fermentithermobacillaceae bacterium UBA3907
GACGTGGCACACGCAGAAGGTAATCAGTACGCAGGATTTTTCGCAGAGTTCTACGATATCATCCACGCAGGTTTGGGGGACGTTGATGGGTGGATCGAATTTGGGCATCGTTTTGGTCCAGATATCTTAGAACTAGGAGTAGGAACGGGTAGGATAGCAATTCCATTAGCGTTAGCAGGTTTCAATGTTACAGGAGTCGACAATTCTGACGATATGATAAAAAGGTGTCAGATGAAACTGTCTTACGAAGATGAGCACACAAGGGGAAGGATATCTATAGTCAAAGATGACATCACTTGTTTTGATCTCAATAAGCAGTTTGACCTGATAATTGCTCCCTGTAACGTAATTTGCCATCTCTGGCAACCCGGGAAACTACATGATACTCTTTCTTGTGTAAAGGAACATTTGAAAAGTTCGGGGACATTCATTCTTGAGAACAGCCTTCCTGATATTCCCTATATGGTGAGAACAAACGACATCGTCCAAGTTTTTGAATTCGAGCACCCTCTTACTGGAAATACTATCGTCAGCAGGTACAAGACCCGATACGATTTCTTAAACCAATTGAAATACGATTGGATTGAGTTAGAGGAATATGACGATACAGGAGCTTTGTTAAGGGATGCCTTGTGTGAAGATACTATGACGTACTTTTTCCCTAGGGAACTTAGGCTTATGTTAGATGCTTGTGGGTTTTTCATACTTGAGGAACGAGGTTCGTTGCTTGAGGCTTCTCCCATAGGTCCAGAGTCTACGGAAATGGTTTTTGTGTGTCGCAAAGTACTTTAGAAGATCTTGCGTGTTGCCCGGAAATGAGTGATTCTTTAAGGAACCGCCGCATTTCCGGGCAGCAGTTTTCTCTACCTCAGCCTTATACACCTATGCACATTCCCTTTCGCTCATAAACCCCGTTTGTTAAGGGAAAAAGGCGCTAGCTAATCTTTGAAACTTTCTACCACTTCATCTATGAGAGAACCCACATAGTCTACTGCAGTACGTATAGGATCGGGTGTAGTCATATCCACCCCAGCCATCTTAGCAAGCTCTATTGGATCCTTGGAACCGCCAGCTTTCAAAGTTTCCAGCCAACGATCTACTGCAGGTTGTCCTTCATCCTTAATTGCCTTGGCTACCGCAGTGCCGATGGTTAGGCCTGCTGAATATGTGTAGGGATAAAGGCCCATGTAGTAGTGGGGCTGACGCATCCAAGTGAGCCTGGCCCCGTCGTCTACCACCAGTTCATCGCCCCAGAACTCTTCCAGTATATCTCCTTGCACTTTGCTGAGCACAGACGCGGTTATAGGTTGACCTTGTTCTGCGATGCCGTAGATGCGCCTTTGCAGTTCTCCCTCGATTAAGTGCCTTACGAAGTTATGGTGATAAGTAGTCAGGAGTTGCATTATTATCCAACGTCGCATCCTGGTATCGGTAGTTTGCGACAACATGTAGTCGGCGACCAAAAGTTCATTTATGGTAGATGGCGCTTCAACGAAGAACATGGGAGTGTTCGCGTTTGCAAGCCTTTGGTAGCGGAATGAAAGTTCGCCCTGGCCTGCGTGTCCTAGTTCGTGGGCTAGGGTAAGGGCGTCACGCATGTTATCTGTCCACGTGGTCAGAATATAGGGATGGACATCAGGCACAGGGTTACAGAAAGCTCCTGTGGATTTTCCAATGTTATCGGCCAGGTCGATCCAGCGGTTTTTCAGCCCTGTATTGATGATTTCAATGTACTCAGGCCCCAAAACTGAAAGACCGTTTGAGATAATCTCAGACGCTTCTTCGAACGTAGTTTGCGGGTTAAACTCTGGGTCAAGAGGCGCTTCTAAATCGCAGTAAAGAATTTCATCTAAGCCAAGCACTTCTTTCCTGAGGTGTGCATAACGCCTCATATGGGGAGCGAGCTCCTTAAGGATAGTATCGTGGAGATTGTTGTACACCTCTATTGGCACTTCCTGTTGATGAAGAAACATGTGGATGGCAGATGGGTAGTGTCTGAGTTTTGCTGTAACCACATTTTTCCTGAACTCAGTTCCCAAAGTAGCCCCATAGGTATTTTGGTAACGTTTGAGCCCCTGGATAAAAGAAGCGTAAGCGTTACGACGAAGCACTGTATCAGGCGATAGTTCATATCTATTTTCGTAAAGGGCAAATGACATGGGCAGTTGGTTACCATCTTTGTCCGTAATTGGTTCAAAAGTCATATCAGCTGCCTTGGATATTTGATATATGGTTGAAGGTGCGTCGAGCACTTCGCCTAGTGCTGCTAGCGTTTTTTCGGTTTCGGGGTGAAGGACATGAGGCTTAAGCTTAAGCAGTTTTTCTACTATACGCCAAAAATCCTTAAGTCTTGGTTCTTCTTCAAAGTATCTCTTTATAGTTTCTTCCGGAAGTTCCAATAGTTCAGTTTGGATAAAGGACAGTTCGGCACCTAATTGGGCAAGTAGCGCACCTTCTCTGCTTGCCATTGCTTGGTTTAAAGGAGATGTCCCGTCGGCGGACATTTTGAGCGAGGCGTAAGATGCCACCCGAAAAACTCGCCTAGCCAGGTCTTCTACAAACTCGAAACATTCTAGGAGCACTGACGGTCCTTCTGCAAACCTACCTTTGAATTGGCTAACCTTTTGAATCTCTGCAAATACGGCTCTAAATTCTTCTTCCCAGGCGTTATCGTCGGGGAATAAGTCAGTGAGGTCCCAGGTAAGTTCTTCTGGTACTTCTTGCCGGGATAACAATTCTGCCATATATTATTCCTCCTTATGCTCGATCTTAAGATCTGCGTGCGGCTTTCAGCGTGAAGCCTAATGATCCTATTCTCCTCGAGTCTGTCAAATTCCTACTCTTCCTTGGTTTTGCCGTGGATTCCCCATGGATCTCTTTTTACTCGTGCATATAATGTGGTACCCTGAAATTGTCCTATAACGTGCTGACGGGAATCAGACAGTGTAGTATGGGGAGGCGTGAGACTTGCTAAATGAGGAGCGCTCAGATTATTTAATAAAACTTTGTCAGGATATGGTAAGATGTCCAAGTCTTTCGGGAGAAGAGGGGCTGCTAGCTGAACTAATCCAAGAAACCATGAGAACCTTAAACTATGATCAGGTATGCGTAGATAGATATGGAAATGTACTGGGAAAGATCATGCTAAATGAACCGGGGCCCACCCTCCTTTTTGAGGGGCATATGGACCATGTGAGCCCTGGGGATTTGTCCAAATGGACTGTAGATCCTTATGGAGGAACCATAGCAGATGGTAAGATATTCGGCCGCGGAGCTACAGATATGAAGGGTAATCTAGCTGCTATGATACTTTCGGCTTCGTATGTCAAAGAAGATATGGGAGATGATCTCAGGGGGCAAATAGTGGTGGCAGGTTCGGTTCACGAAGAATGTTTCGAGGGCGTTGCGTCTCAAGAAATTGACAGGATATGCCAGCCTGATTATGTAGTTATAGGAGAGCCTTCTTCGTTGGATATAAAAATCGGGCAGCGGGGAAGAGCCGAGATAGTAGTGGAAACCCATGGGAAATCTGCTCATTCTGCATGGCCCCATAAGGGGATAAATGCGGTCGAGAAAATGGTAAAGTTTCTAAATCGCCTTTGTGAAGTATATGAGCCTTCTGATCACCAAGTTTTAGGAAAAGGAATTTTGGAGATTACCGATATCATTTCCCATCCTTACCCTGGCGCAAGCGTGGTGCCTGACACATGCCGAGTTACTTTTGACAGAAGGCTTCTTATAGGGGAGACCCCATCCCAGGTCCTCAAGATATTTGAAGAAGTAATCGAAGATCTGAAAAAAGAAGACCCTAGTTTTCTTGCCCAGGTATATATAGCCCAAGGGGAGGGGAAGTGTTACACAGGCCAGATCATCCAAGCTGAGCGGTTTGCCCCTGCATGGCTCTTGGATGAAGACTCGGAATACGTAAATGCGGCTTTGACTGGTATGAGAAAAGGTGGGCTTTCGCCGAAACTGTCCTGTTACGCATTTTGCACTAACGGAAGCTATTACGCAGGCATATCTGGGATACCTACTATTGGTTTTGGTGGTTCCAGTGAGGAACTTGCCCATGTGGTTGATGAGTACATAGAAATTGAGCAACTGCTTTCTGCGTGCAAAGGTTATTACGCTATAGCTAAAGAGATGTTAAAAGTATGTTAGGGCGCAGGTAACGCGCTATTAGAGTTCCATCAAAGCGCTCTACCTTCTTTGTGACCTCTTTTCATAATAGATATGTATTCTTCTGGAATTGGGTTCAACCCATTAGCCAAGAGAGCCAGATATGCTACTTGAGCGCCTTCTTCTGCATATATTGCGCAGTTTAACGCTTCTTCTACAGTTTGATCTGCACACAACACGCCATGGTTCTGGAGCAAAATGGTTTTCTTATCTTCACTCAGGAGTTTTACCGCTTCACGGGCTAGTTCTTGCGACCCCGGTAGGCGGAAAGGTGCTACAGGAATTGGTCCTATGGGGGCCAGGGGGACTGTGACTATAGGTATCTCTCGGTTAAGTACTGAGAAGACTGTGGCAAAGATAGAATGGGTGTGGACTATGCCATGCACGTCTGGCCGTGCCTCATACACTGCAATGTGCATGGGGGTTTCAGACGAGGGTTGCTTTTCCCCGGATACGATTTCCCCCCTTTGGTTTATGATGGTTATATCTTCCATCTCCAAGAGATCATATGGAATACCAGTTGGAGTAACACCTATCAGGCCGGTATCAGGATCTCTTGCCGATACATTGCCTGAGGTTCCTCGGGCAAGCCCCAGGCGGCTTAGTTCCTGTGATGCGTTTAGC
Organism: Candidatus Fermentithermobacillaceae bacterium UBA3907; assembly: GCA_002391545.1. Taxonomy (GTDB): domain Bacteria; phylum Bacillota; class Sulfobacillia; order Fermentithermobacillales; family Fermentithermobacillaceae; genus UBA3907. The sequence continues at coordinate 4,804 of DGFF01000125.1, forward strand.
ACACGATTTCTTAGTTCGAGTAGCATTTTCCCATCTCCCTTTTTGTTCGTATACAGGTGGCAATTGTACTATTTCCTACGTAAACGTTTCCACGTAAATCAGAATAAACCTTCGCGATATTCATAACACCTTGGGATAAACTTTTTGATGAATTTCTCTCGGAACCCGAAGGAATCCTGTGCGGTATGGCGAAGACAAAAACATATCAAGGATAGTTGCATAGATAGGTTAAGTTAAGGGGGTTCAGGTTTAGATAGGACCCTGGACAAAGGAGGTTGCTAAATTGGGTCTGATTATAAAAAACGTAATGGTGTTCGATGGTTCTGGAAGTGTTCCTTGGGGTCCTGCTACAGTCATAGTCGAAGGCGACAGAATTTCTAAGCTTGGTCCTTTAGATGAGCTGGAATTGCCGGAAGAGCTAGGTACAGGTTGGTGGGTAATCGATGGCCAAGGTAAACTTTTGATGCCTGGCTTGGTAGATTGCCATGTGCATATTACAGGTTCATGCGATCCTGATGAGCTTAAGGCCTTAAAAGAATTGGTGCCTCATGCGGCCATTAGATCGACTATAAACGCTAGAGATACTTTGGAAGCTGGCTTTACTGCAGTGAGAGATGCAGGGGGAGGAAATCTGATCGACGTTGCCTTGAAGCAGGCCATAAACGAAGGATTGGTTCCTGGCCCTAGACTTCAAGTAGCCTGTAGGGGTCTTTCAATTACAGGCGGACATGGGGACTCTAGGAATGGTTGGCCGCCTGAGATCGAGTTTAAAGGTCGCTACGTTGTAGATAGTCCCGATGAGGCTAGAAGGGCAGCTAGGGAGCAACTTAGAGATGGGGCGGACCATATAAAGCTCCATGCTACAGGCGGGGTCATGTCGGAAGGAGATCTACCTACCGCTCGAGGTCTTACCGTTGAAGAGATGCGAGCCGCAATAGAAGAAGCTCACAATGTAGGGAAGAAGACAATGGCTCATGCCCAGGGATCTACCGGCATAAAAAATGCTATCTTGGCTGGTATTTCTTCGATTGAGCATGGTTTTTACCTTACCGATGAAATAATCGAACTTATGTTGAAAAAAGATGTGTTTTTGGTGGCTACCTTGTGTGCGGTTCACCACATAGTCGAAAAAGGGATAGAAGGGGGTATCCCAAAGTACGGCGTGGAAAAGGCACGGGAAGCAAAACAGGCTCATCTGGACAGTTTTTTGAAGGCGTACAAGGCAGGGGTAAAGATCGCTATGGGTACAGATGCGGCTACTCCTTTTAACTGTCATGGCAACAATGCTCAAGAACTGGAGCTTATGGTTAACGCAGGAATGAAGCCTAGGGATGCTCTGGTTTCGGCTACTGCTCGGGGCGCTGAACTCATGGGGTGGGGAGATAGAATGGGCCAGGTGAAACTGGGCTTTTGGGCGGACCTTATCTTGGTTGACGGGAATCCTCTGGAGGATGTGAAGGTACTTCAGGATAAACGCAACATCAAACTTGTTATAAAAGGTGGAGAGATTCAAGTCGACAGAAGATAGATCTTAAGGCGCAATCGCAATAGAAAGCAAAAGGAAGCAAAAGAGAAGCAAAAGGGACGGGGGTTTTTGCTTCGGAAACAGACGATGAAAAAAGCGAAGCAGACGGCGTTGGGCTTTTTCATCCATGTTAAGGTTTGACCCTTTAATATTTGCCTCTCTGCTTCGCTTCTGCTTATATCTTGCTATTCCTGTTTTCTTTTTACCTCGAGTCTCACCGCTTTTTGAGCCATTCTTTCAGCCCTTTTTCGAATTCGGTTAGCGTAACTCCGAGTTCCTTCTTCATCGCATCTGAAAAAGAGAATTCTTTGCTTTTCATGAGCGAGACTATTTTGTCGTGACCGTACTCTGAATTCATGTAACGCAATGCCCAAGCGCCACCCGAATATGCATCTACGCTAGATAGCCCCTCATCTATGATTTTTTGAATGGCGGGATTGTATTGCTCAGCTTGCTTGGCGTCGAACCTACTTTCACCAAGGACTATGAGGCGGGCATATTCGCCTACGCCTTCGTTGAACCACATGGGAACGTCTCTATTTGAAACCGACTTACCTGTCGCAGCCAGGCTGTATTTTTCGTAAAGGCAGTGCATGAATTCATGGGCGATATTGCCGATGTACCAATCTTTGTCGTAGTAGGGATTTTCTTTAGCGGCCAAAGAGGGGGCGATGAAAGTGATCTTAGGTGGATTTGAGGCAGTGTGAGCGAAGGCGGTTCCATATTGGAGTTTCCCGCTAGGCACTGTCACCGAAATACTGACGTAAGGAACTGTTTCCAACGCATCTGGAAATACAGGTACTAGTTTATCCATTGTCTCCTCTGCCCATTTCAGCATAATGGGACCATCGTCAACGCAGGAGTGATGTGTGACTACTTCAAAATGCTCACTTGATACAACAGTGGGTTGCTCAGGGATGGCCGACGGATCTAGGGGTTTTGCGGCCATGGCATAAGCATCAACTTGCGGTGTTACTGGACGATCGATAGGAACTTTCCCCGAAGCCACAAGATTGGCTAAAGCGGCAATATCTCCCTGCACATCTTCGGTACCTCCTACTACAGCAATGCCTCTTTGCCGACCCCAGGTGTCTAGTCTAAACCATATGTAAGGAGGAGCATACTGGGACAGTTCTTCGGGTGTAAAGGGTATAATCTGATTTATGCTTGCAGGTGCCTTTTTGAGTATGTCGAAACCGACCTCGTGGTCTACGTCGTAGACCAGTATGGAGTCCCGCCCACGGACAGAGTCTATGTACTTTGGCATGTTATCATAAATGAACGTCATGCTTCCTCCAAGCAAGCCTCCCTTCCCAAATTTATCTACAAAAGAGCAATTGGGCGATACGCCCAACGAAAGAAGTACATATGGGCAGTCAAGTTTGACTGGTTTTGAAGGAATAGGCATCAGGCCTTCAGAGGTGGCTTGGAGCGCATATTTGGATAGCTGCTCTTGAGCACTGGCCAACTCTTTCTGCAATTCTTCGAGTGCGCTCAAGTCTATTGAAACGTCTGCTGAAGGATCAGTTGAAGAGTCATTGATCTCTTGGATGGAAACTCCCAGGATTTCTTCGATAAGCTCCCGTGGGATCATGATGTGACCTTTGACGTCTATGGCAGGAACTTCGGTCTGGATCGCTTTTCCGTTTAGACGTACTTCGACAGTTGGGAATCCTGCAAAGGTATCGCTTTTTTGACAGCTTGATGTGCTAAATACGAAGACGATGCAGATGGCAGTAATGATAATCCCTGCGACCATTGAATGGGTAAGCGAGAACTTGCGCTTCATTTTGAGTATCCTCCTACGGTGTTTGTTTTCATCAGTTAACAATTTCGCCATTATCTGTGTTTTTCCTTTATCGTGGGGCACCTTGGGAGGTGGACAATAGTGGTTTGTTCTGAGGGAGTGATTTGAAGCACAGAGTTTTGTTATTGTGTTTCATAAATTAACAGAATTTTGATAAACTGAAAACGCAGAACAAAGTGGAGGTGGTTGACCTCTATTAGGTGTTACGAAGGTGTTGCGAAGCAAGCGGAACCGTTCCTTACGCTTTGATCTAGGCAAAAATACCGTCATTGGTGATTGGGAGGTGTAACTTAAAATGAAGAAGATAGATTGGACGGCGGTTCTTGGCGGGATCGTCATGATCTTGCTCAGTATTTTGGTGTTGACTCACCCTGGCTCTACTATCAGTACTTTGGCAGCGATTGTGGGCATAGTTGCGATCGTAAGAGGTATTATGTTTTTCGTGGACTACAACGATACAAAAGATACCAGCCACGGGCAGGCTACCTGGTATTTGTTCTTGGGAATATTGTTGACCGTACTTGGCGTATTGTTCCTCATAGGCCCCGAATTTGTCCCTGTCTCTTATACACATCT
>DGFF01000023.1:0-161 GCA_002391545.1 Candidatus Fermentithermobacillaceae bacterium UBA3907
AGAAAGCTGCTTCTTTTTGTCTACAGATATGTAGCTGCACTCCTATGCCCAAAATTCCCAGTTACTGGCGCCTAGCTGTCCACGTCCGAGTTCACGTAAGGCCATGACGGTCTCCCGCCTTCTTTATATGCACTACCCAGGATATGCACTGCCCAGGCAGT
>DGFF01000023.1:453-21717 GCA_002391545.1 Candidatus Fermentithermobacillaceae bacterium UBA3907
GTTGTTTGCACCTCTTGCTTGCTTCCGATATATGCCAAGACGCCGCCTACTATCGAAAGGATCATGCATATTGCCACAAGGGTTCCGCCAAAGAGCGCTGCCACGATAGATAAAACGATTATCCAAATTGCCTTAGATGTAGACGGACCCGAAATGATCATGACTGAAAAAACTATCAATACAATGGAAAGGATTAAACCTATCCATCCTAACCCTATGATAGTGCTGGCGCCTTCTGCTTCTAGAGCGCTCCCGCACCCTCCGATGAACAAAGTGCCTACCGCAGCGAACACTGCTAAGATAGATCCTATAAGACTGACTATGCCACCTGCTTTTCTCAATTCTTCCACCTCCTCATGTTTCAGGGTCACATAACTCTGCCTTATGCGGAAAACTAATCCCTTTGTTAATCGAGATATTGATTGAAGAGCCTTCCCATTGCTCATCGATTTGTTACAGATGCCAGTCAAAGGCCAATGGCATCTACACCTATACCAATTACTGTAATCAGCAAAGCAAAGATCCCTTACTCCTTCTTGTTCCCTTATTCAAAAGTTACTGTAACTGGTTCAGAATCAAAAATTGTGTCCCATGAGTCGGAGTCAAAAATGTGGAATCTGAGCTCTATCTCGCTGATTTCTTTGATGTTGTTCTTTTCTAGGTCGCTTTTATCGAAAGTTATGGAATCGAACGCTTTTTTCCCCGCTAAAACGTTGCAAGAAAAGATCGTCCCGACCATGAAACCGTTTACCGACGCGTCTCTAACCTGAATCGTTACGTCATTGTCGCTATTGTTTTCTACATAGACTAGGAGTTCGGCTCCGAATATGCTGCCACTCATATCAAGTCCTTGAGCAACAATCTTGAACCCCTGCTTGTCGAGTAGCAGAACACCATCGTCATCATATTCCTGCACAAATGACGGGTCAGCGTTTGTCGTTATGACGATAGGATCAGAATCTATAATGGTTTCCCATGAGTCGGCATCAAAAATGTGTAATTGGAACTGGATCTCTTTTATTGTTTCAATACCCGCGCGCTTTAGATCCGTAGACGAAAATGTTATTTCATCGTTGGCCTTTTTCCCGGGAGCAACGTTGCATGAAAATATAGTGTCAACCATTACACCGTTGATAGCGGAATTCCGAGCTTGGACCGTTACACGTTTCGAAGTATTATTCTCTATGAGAACGTCTAAATTAGCCCCAAAGATGGAACCAGTTGGATCCAACGACGTTGCAGTAACCTTGATATCATTCTGGTCGAATATGACTTTTTCTTCTATTGACACTTTCTTGCCGGTCTTTGAGGCGCTGGCACCCGCAGGTTCCGATTGGGTGCCCGAGCCTGTGGGAGTCCCCTGGTCACCTGTATCCGAAGACCCTCCGCATGCTGCTAAACTTATCGAGATCAACACCACTAGCAGAACTGAAAGAAACTTTTTCATGATAATTACCTCCTTTTTATGTGCCTACACCCTATGTCCTTGTCCAAAATGTGAGCAAGTTTGCCTTGATGTTCGCTTCAAGATTTGGCCTGATCGTCTTCAACGACCAGTAATTCGCTTAAGATCTTGTCTTCTGCCGTTTCATTTGCGGCTCTGACTTGCTTTGGCAATGTAAACAAGTCGATGAGCAAGAATATGCCTACTACTACAAAACATAGGAGCCCTATGCCACCTACTCCCCCACCTGCTCCGCCTAAAAAACTAGAGAACAACGAGATCCACCCTACGACTCCTAAGAGAAGATAGGCTAAGCCCCGGCGTGTTTTTCCCAAGTAGAACTGATGTATCCCTATATTGCCGAGGAAAATGAGTAGAACATAAGCCAAACCAACGCTTTTCCTGTGCTTTTGCATTTCGCTTTCTAAAACCGCCAATTGCCTATCGGAAAGCTGCTTCTTTTTGTCTATGGACATTTCCCTTACCTCCCCATGCCCAAAATTGCCAGTTACCGGCATCTATCTGTCCACGCACGCACTCGGATGAGAGTATGATAGTCTCCCACCTTCTTTCGCTGCACTGCCCGATAGTCATTTAGTTTCCTCGGTTCGCTAAGTTATCGTGCTAGTTTGAAGTTGTGCTGATCTGCGGATGGTCTATATGTTATGTTCCAAATCTGGCTGAATCTTATCTGGAATGAGTGGGTGTTATAGATGACATCAAGTTTCAGTGAGATTATACTACTGGGGTACCGGCGCAGAGAGTCGGTAACATTTGTTCGCATATGAATTCGGGACCTTTTTAGAGGTTTTGAAGCAGAAACCCCCGTTCCCGTTGCTTCTTAAGTTGCGTTAGCGCCACTTGCTTTCCTGCCAGTTCTTCTTCTATGGTTAGTTTGTCTTTCTTCGGATCCTGTAATCCCCAGTCATTCTGTCCAAAACTTCTAGGTATCTTCTTAGGTCTTCATTAGGGCGGAAGTAAAGGGCAAAAACTTTGCTTGTGCCATCGTCTATTGCCCCATGAAGTTCAAGTTTTGGCCCTCGGCTCTCAAGCCAATCAAAAGGGCTAGGTACCAGCGTCCCCTCTTTTGGAGCTCTAGTCCTGCTCTTCCTGGGAGTACAAGACTTATGCGAGTATGGGTTCCCAACACCCCTCTCTTTAAGTATCCTGCTTACAGACTTACTAGATATATGTATCCTTTTTTGCTTGTCCAACAATTCTGATATGTGCTGATAACTTGCGCCTTTGTATTCATTTTCAGCTAGCAAAGCGACCATATCTTTGTTGTCTTTAGATATGGCGTGTTTGGGTGTTTTGCCTCTGTTTCAATGGACTAAGGATAGAACACCTTTTTCTTTCATCTCTTTCTTTAACCTTTTCACCCGTCGCTAGCTAAGGTTCAGATACGCTGCTGCTTCTCTTACTGTTATCCTCCCTTCAACTACTTCTTCCATAACGAAAACTCTTCTTGCTTCTTTTGTGCTCAAAAAACGTCCTCTCTTTCTCTCATAGTGACAATATCATTGTTCGATCACAGAAGCTCAATATCGGTATTGACAGATCTGCAGAAGTTTCCACCCGGGTGTCAGGGCAAGTGCAAGATGATGATCCAATTGTGTTCGAAAAAATGTGCGCGATGTTTTCAGGGAAAGTAATAGGGTACTCAAAGATCCGGATCTTTGATATTCACATACCATCGTTCAAGAGTTGACGGTTGGGTTTCTGTGTATACTGCGATACACGCAGATTTTCGTATTACACAAGTTATCCCGGTAAAGGCAGAGATGTACGTTCCTCTCTCGATTCAGGCCGCAAAAATGCCTATACATTACAATTTAGTGTTTGTTTGTAGGAAATCCGGCTTTAACGCTCCAAATGAAACTCACCCCATGGAAAAAATCATTGCAGCTATAAATGATGCACTTCTAAAAATCGGTGCAAAAGAGTTGAATTTTTCTAAAGGGGATAGAACGGTACTACTATACGGACATGGCTTGAAATATATATCCTTTAAGGGGGCAACAAATGTTACCACAGACGATATTGGGGAAGTTATTAACACCCTGCTCTCGAATGCCGCTTTAAGCAAACATATTTAGTTTTATCCCCTCCCTATACGCCCAAGCTCCCTTCAATCCCTTGCAACCAATTCACCCCATCGCAAAAGAAAAAGCCCCGCAGGAGAGGACTTAAGTTCCGGCTACCCTACGTTATAGAAGATCAACTACCCCCTTCATGCTCCACAACCCAGCCGAACCTATCAGACAATTCAATTCACCACAAAGAAAAAGCCCCGCGAGAGAGCTTAATTGCTTGCTTTCCCACGGGGCTGCTTGATTTCTCTCCTTCGCTTACTGACAGTGAGTTAGCTTGGGAAGGATAGCCGGACGAGGCCTACTGCCCGTTGCCGGTTTCTTCATTATCTTCGCTACCTTGGTCTGGATTCAATAAGCTATTAGCTTTCGTTATCATTTCTCCAAATAAAGTTTTATGTGAGCTGCCACCAGATACTGCTTCGACCAGTGTTGAAGCTGCGCTGATTTTGCCTTGAGTCACACCGTCTGCTAATACTAATTCATCAACATCATCAAGTGGATTCGTAAACAGTGCATATACTGCTTCAGCTGCTTCAAATATCTTTGTATCTGTAAAACTTAGAGACTTTTCTGCTGTTGCAATTCCGTCAGTGTATTGGACTATTGCTACTGCTCTGGTTGGTATTTCGTCTATTTTTGCAGACCAGCTATTTTCCCAACTGGTGGCTACATATTGGCCGCCGGCATCAATGGTTCCACTGATTGTGCTTGCGTTTGCGTGCTTTTCAAAGCCCTTAAAGATTTGTTGGCCTAACAAGGTTTTGTCTTTATAAAGCTCTATTACTATGCTTGTTGTATCACTTACTTTTTTACCCGAGTTATTGGCGTCAAGGTTTATTCCTACCCCATAGCCCAGTACTCGAACTGTGTTACCTTCACCAGCTGCTGTACTGGCATAGGCTGTATTATCAGCTATAGTTACGCTGGTAATTTTTAGCCTTGCATTTATTTCTGTTTCTACTTCTGTCAATGCTGCTGCAAGAGCATCAGTGGTAGCCTGGGATCTACCAAAGCCATCCGCCGGCCTCTTCTCGATGATCTTCGCCAATACTGCTGCTTTGCCATCGTCACCTAATCTGTTGTATCTACCTACCAGGTCCTCAAGCATGGTTATCTTGTCTGTAACTTGCAAGCCGGAATGGATTGTGTAGTTCTCATCTTTTGCTGCCTTAAACCTATCCAGAAGCATGGTGGCAAACCCGATGTCAGTTAAGCTTTCCGCTGCGTTTACCATGTTCAATGATGCTTCGGTGGTCTGTCTTGTTAGTACTATCTCGTCTAGCATAGACTGCAGGGTTTCTACGGTGTAGCCTTCTGCAGGCCTGTTGGCCAGAAGGTCCCAGCCTACCGCATCTTTCCTGCCCTCCACTGTGATCTTGTTATACTCGGTTAAATCAAGACCTAATATCTTTTCATTCTTCTCTAATGCTTGCCTCATAGCTTTACGCTCGTTTTGGCCGTAGTTAGCACCAGCTTCTACACCGTTAACTTCTGCCAGAGCATCATATACACCTTCACCCGGCCACTCCAGTGTTGCTTTGTACATTACGCCTGCACTGGTTACTACGAAGAATTCGTAAGTTCCTGTTGCTTTATCCTTCTTAAACCATAGGGTCTCGTCTGTATTTGGTTCTAACTCTACCCATTTACCATCGGCTTTTTGGGCAATGAGCTTGACTGCACCTTCGGCTAAGGATACTCGCTGGCTATCTACTAATATTTCAAATTCTACATAAGCGTCTTCAGTTTCAGGTCTAGTTCCTTCTCTGCCGGTGGCTGTAAAAGAAACATTATTTATTTCTTCTTTCCAGTCTAAGGTTGCTACGTAAACGTTAGCATCTTCGCCTTTTGTCTTTACTTCAAAGGTACGTAGTCCTGTTGCTGCTTCTACATTAAACCATAAGGTGGCATCGGTGTTAGGGGTTAGGTTCGCCCATCCCCCGTCGCCAACTTTAACTTTGATGTATTCTACGTTGCCTTCGGCTAAGGAAATCTCTGTACCTTCTGCTACCAGCTTGAATTCGGCATAGATGTTACCTGCTGCGTCGCCTGCTGTATCTGGAGCTATGCCTACGTTGCCGGTTTCTTCAAAAGCAGCTGCTATTGGTTCTTCTACTGTTACCGTACAACTGGCCTTCTTACTGCTATCCGCAGCAGAGGTTGCTGTAATGATAGCTTCACCTTGAGCTTCTGGTGTTACAACTCCATTGGCAACAGTTGCTACCTCTGTATTGCTTGATGACCAAGTTACATTTTTATTAGTAGCATTGGACGGCTTTACTGTTGCTGTTATCTTGCCTGTTGCTCCTCCGGCATATAAGGTCATCGTTGTTGGGTTAACACTAATAGCACTTACCGGCACAAATACCGATCCAACTGGCGGTGCTGCAGGCTCTTCTCCACCAACAACTTCTTCTCCGGCTATTACAGCAGTAACGCCTTCTGGAATTGTTATGTTCTCAGGCTCCGGTTCAATCACAGTGCCTGACGCATTGATGGTAGCATTAGTTATACTTCCTGTTCCTGTCACCTCAGCCGGCTCGTCGACGACCAGGTTGACTATTGTAGCATCAGAGCCCAGTTCTACTACTACTTCAGGAGCCTCAATGTATAGATTTTCAACCTGACCTTCAGGTATTACTACGTTAGCGTCTTCGCCCGTTATCCTAACTTCTTCAAAGTTGCCACTGAGGATTACTACGCCCTCACCTATTAGCTCCTCAATTGTGAGGACTGCTATTCCCTCACCTTCCACTTCTTCTTGCACTATAGTAGAAGGAGCTTTCACATAAGCCTTTGCAACTTGAGTGCTGCCTATGATTACAATTCTTACATCTTTTTTAACTACCTCAAGACTACCTATCTTCGAATCTTTCAAGATAATGCTTTCTTTGCCGCCGCCTTGTACTTTCACGTTTCCATCAACTGTAACATTATCAAGAATTACTGTACCATCACCTACGCTCTGGGCTATAAGCAGATCCCCTGTTATCTTGGCGTTTTGGATTTCTACTCCGTCAGCCAACACGTGAGCATTACCAGCTATGGTCATTCTGGCATCTTCTTTACCGTAAACACCTTTTTCGGTGAAAATCTCAGCCACGAGCCTATCTAGCACTGTCACAGTCTCAGATCTCTTTATAGGGTTCTTAGGCCCAAACGTTCCGTCAGGATATCCTTCCATAAGCCCTGCATCTACTACTGCCATGACTGCCCAGTGACTCCAACTTGCAATCTCGTCTGAATCCTTGAATAGATGTTTTTTACCTTGATCTTTTAGTTCATATATCCTTGCAAGAACCAAAGCCGCCTCTTGTCTGGCTATTGGATCATCCGGCCTGAAGGTCCCCCCAGCATCACCTATCATGTACCCTGCGGCCACAGCTTTGGCTATATCGCCTACGAACCATTCGGTACCTTCTATGTCTGAGAAGTCTACCTTAGCCTTTTCCACAAACCCGAAAGTCCTGTTCATTAAGGCTGCAAATTCGCATCGCTTTATAGGGTTTTCAGGTTTGAACGTGCCGTCCTCATATCCTTTAACTATGCCTCTTTCGATCCAGCGCTCTATCTGCGCCTGGGCCCAGTGACCGTCTATGTCTGTGCCCACAGAAACCTGGGCGTACATTAGCGTAGGGCTCAAAACGCCTAAGATCATGCATAGGGCAACCGCCCACGCCACAAGTTTCGCGCTACTTCTCTTGCCCTGTTTACTCACATCGATCCCTCCAAATCCGATTTGATTTCACCTTTCCACTTACCGCGGTAGCCATCTAAACCTCCTACACGCAACAACTGAGGCCTTGGCCTGCGCAAGTCGTAAGTTTTACATACCTCCTTTCAAAACGCTCTTGGTAACCACACTCTCTTTCCTCTTGAAAAACTCAATTCCGCAGCCGCATTTTATATAGCGCCCAACTAGATACGTCTAGAATTGTCTTAGAGTAGAATATTTATGCGGCAGCAAATGTAGTTTATTAAGGCTATGTTTGAGGGGGAAGATGGGACCGATACTGAAGACATTTACTTAATAGATGGCAGACCTTAACTAAAAGACCATCGCCCCCCACGGTCAACGTCGATGGTTTCTAATCCTGTATCTCTTTGCATTTCGCCAATGTGCGAATCTACCTGTGTACTATAAGCTTACCACACTAAGTGCGTAGGTCCTTGCTAATATCAGGTGATATTTTAAATATTCGAATATTTTTATGCTTTTACATTTCCATAACCATACCAGCAAGAGAATGGGCACCATTTGTTCGCATATCTTTTTGATGTGCTTTTTGCAGTTTTAAAGCAGAAACCCCCGTCCCCGTTGCTTCTTAAGTTGCGTCAGCGCCACTTGCTTTCCTGCCAGTTCTTCTTCTATGGTTAGTTTGTCTTTTTTGGAATCCCGTAATCCGCAGTCATTCTTTCCAAAACCTCTAGGTATCTTCTTAGGTCCTCATTGGGGTAGAAGTAAAGGGCAAAAACTGTACTTGTAGCATCGTCTATTGCCCCATGAAGTTCAAGTTTTGGCCCTCGGCTCTCAAGCCAATCAAAAGGGCAGGGTACCAGCAGCCCTTCCTTTGGAGTTCTAGTCCTACTCTTCCTGGGAATACAAAACTTATGCGAGTATGGGTTCCCAACACCCCTCTCTTTAAGTATCCTGCTTACAGACTTGCTCAATATAGGTATCCATTTTTGCTTGTCCAACAATTCTGACATGTGCTGACAACTTGCGCCTTTGTATTCATTTTCAGCTAGCAAAGCGACCATATCTTTGATGTCTTTAGATATGGCGTGTTTGGGTGTTTTGCCTCTGTTTCAATGAACTAAGGATAGAACACCTTTTTCTTTCATCTCTTTCTTTAACCTTTTCACCTGTCGCTCGCTAAGGTTCAAATATGCTGCTGCTTCTCTTACTGTTATCCTCCCTTCAACTACTTCTTCCATAACGAAAACTCTTCTTGCTTCTTTTGTGCTCAAAAAACGTCCTCTCTTTCTCTCATGGTGACAATATCATTGTTCGATCACAGAAGCTCAATATCGGCACTGACAAATCCGGAGAGATTTCCATCCGAGTGTCAGGGGAAGTGCAAGATGATGATCCAATTGTGTTCGAAAAAAAGATGTGTGATGTTTTCAGGGAAAGTAATAGGGTACTCAAAGATCCGGATCTTTGATATTCACATACCATCGTTCAAGAGTTGACGGTTGGGTTTCTGTGTATACTGCGACACACGCAGATTTTCGTATTACACAAGTTATCCCGGTAAAGGCAGAGATGTACGTTCCTCTCTCGATTCAGGCCGCAAAAATGCCTATACATTACAATTTAGTGTTTGTTTGTAGGAAATCTGGCTTTAACGCTCCAAATAAAACTTACCCCATAGAAACAATCATTGCAGCTATAAATGATGCGCTTCTAAAATGGGCGCAAAAGAGCTGAGTTTTTCTAAAGGGAATAGAACGGTACTACTATATGGACATGCCTTGAAATATCTATCCTTAAAGGGGGCACCAAATGTTACCGCAGACGATATTGGGGAAGTTATTAACACCCTGCTCTCGAATTCTGCTTTAAGCAAACATATTTAGTTTTATCCCCTCCCTATACGCCCAAGCTCCCTTCAATCCCCTGCAACCAATTCACCCCATCACAAAAGAGAAAGCCCCGTGAGAGAGCTTAATTGCTTGCTTTCTCACGGAGCAGGTTGTATTTTATTTCTAGTGCGGGCTTAGGAACTGCACAAAAGAACTGGTATGACCCCCGAAAAGTAAACAAAAGCGGATATACATGTGCATCATTTATACCGTTCGATCAGATCGACAAAGCCAAAACAATAATTGATCAGACAATTTATTGGTATATTGCTGAATCAGAAGATGAAGCACTCTATATAACAGGGATGCTCAACAGCACGGCACTGGATACCATTATTTCTGATTTCCAACCTGAAGGAGCTATGGGAAGACGTCATGTTCATAAGCTGCCGTACGCTGTTACACCGCCTTTCGATATCGATAACCCAGCTCATATGCTTGTAGCGATAAGGACACGAGCTCTGATTAATAATATTACTGATTCTTTGCCAGGTTCGGAAGTCGTAAGGTATTGCGATCCATCAAGTAGTACACTTGCAGTGCGCAGGCGCAGGTTCCGATTGTTTATTCATGAACTACCTACGAGTGGTGCTTACGAGGAAGCATGCCGTGAGGTCTATAATGTCTGAAGGCTAATGACTAAGTTTATCAGACTACCGGGCAGATAACCTTTTATGGTTAATCCTGTTTGTATTTGGCAGAAGTCACGGTGAGGATGCCGATAACTAAACGTTTTAATTATATCTATACCTTTTAATTTTTCCTCGGTTGCCTACTAAGTCGGGTGCAAAGACTATGATGATGGAGACAGCAGTCAGGCAGACGACCATGCAGAACGAAATCTACAAACGAAAAAAACTACTTCCGCAGTCAGCCCATGACCGCAGAAAAGCCTTGTATCAAAGACAGCACGAAGATAGACATAATCACTACGAAAACGATACGATTTATCTACTCTATTTTTAGAGCTTCCTAAGGGGGTGAAGGCTCGAAAAAGGGGGCTGAGCTTTTGACCGGGCTTGCCCGGTATTTTTATTTTTAAGAAGCAACAATACCTTACATCAACTGTAAGTGTTTATCCTCTGCGGCACTTGTTATAATGAAACTAAAGTAAGCCAGGAGGCTATAAAATGAGTTCAAACAGAGTTTTAGAGGTTGAAGGTGTCACAAAAGTCTATGGTAAGGGCGACAACAAGACAGAAGCCCTCAGAGGAATCAGTTTTGATGTGCTTGAAGGTGAATTTCTTGGAATTATGGGAGCCAGTGGCTCCGGAAAGACAACCTTGCTCAACTGCATTGCTACCATGATTAAACCCAGCTCGGGAAGGGTTTTACTTAAAGGTAAAGATATTTCTGCTTTTAAAGGTGTACAGTTGGCTGATTATCGCGGCCAAGAAATTGGATACCTGTTCCAGGAATTTGAGCTTTTAGACAACTTAACGGCGAGAGAAAATATTATTCTTCCGTTATCGCTCCATGGTGTGACAGGTCATCAAGCCGAACAAGGGCTTAAGGAATTGGCAAATCGTCTTGATATTACGGACGTTCTGGACAAATTCCCCTCCCAGATGTCCGGTGGACAAAAGCAGCGCGTGGCTGCGGCACGGGCTCTTATTTCAAAACCTAGCATTGTGCTGGCGGATGAGCCGACAGGCGCGCTTGACAGTAAAAATTCCAAGGTTCTTATGGATAAGCTCTCTGCTATCAACAAGGAGCAGAATAAAACAATTGTCATGGTTACGCATAATGCAAATGCCGCCAGTTATTGCTCTCGTATCCTTTTTATCCAAGACGGCCGCCTGTTCCATGAACTTAGAAAGAACATTGAAACGGAAAACTCCGCCAGTTTTTACGAACGTATTGTGACAGTCATGGCTCAACTGGGAGGAGGAAGCGCAAATGTTCTTTAAACATGTTCGACGGAACGCAGCAAAATATCGAAAGAACAATGGCTTATTCTTCAGTTCCTTGGTGGTAGCAATTGTCGCATTTTACACGCTGCTATCTTTGGGTGACCAGGATGTCATGCTTTTTTTGAAAACAATAGAAAGCGATGCAGTCAGTAAACTTATGCTATTGATTCCCGTAGTCTTTATGATTTCGCTTTTCTTTGTTTTTTTTTCTGGTTTATTTCGCTTATCGTTATCAGTTAGACAATCGCAAAAAAGAATTCGGGTTGTATCTGATGCTTGGTATGAAACGAAGTACGCTTTTTGCAATGCTTATGGGTGAAACCATCTGGAACAGCTTAATATCCATTCTGATTGGCTTGCCGATTGCGTTATTCCTCACAGAGGGAATCAGCCTTGCAACAGTAAAGCTGGTTGGACTTGGTATAATCGGGCATAGAATTTCGTTTTCCATATCGGCTGTGATTGGAACAGTAATCGGGTTTATAGCAGTTCAAATGATAGCTATGCTGTTATTGAGCGCTTCATTCAGTCGCAAAGAGCCAATGGAACTGCTACGCTCGGATTCCCCTGAAAAACAGGTGCCACTATCCACAAAAAAAGGATGGCTCTGCTTTATTGTTGGCTTGGTATTCCTGATCTTAGCATATGTGGTTGGTGTTACGATGCTAAGAAGCTTTGATTTTAACATTGTTATGCTGATTATTATTCTTGGTGGGGGTGGAACCTTTCTTCTGTATCGGGGTATGGGCATATTCATCGGTCATAACATCCAACGGAAAAGCCCAATGCGTTCAGGATTGTTTACCTTTACAGGCCGACAGATTCACGAGAATGTAATTCATCAATACAAAGCACTGGCAATTTCGTCCTTGCTTTTAGTAATGGCGTTAGCATGCGTATCCTTTGGTATAGGTACCGCTTCAGGCCGGGGATCAATGGAAGTTAGAACAGTGGATTTTTCTATTGAAGGAAGCGAACAGGAAGTGCGTGAGGTTTTGGATTCTGAGGCAAGCAAATCAATAATTTCTGAATATTATCCGATGTTTTTAAGCCGTATGAATACAAACCTCTATGATCAATCAGGTGAAATTCTGGAAAAAAGACCAGAGGCGCACGATTT
Organism: Candidatus Fermentithermobacillaceae bacterium UBA3907; assembly: GCA_002391545.1. Taxonomy (GTDB): domain Bacteria; phylum Bacillota; class Sulfobacillia; order Fermentithermobacillales; family Fermentithermobacillaceae; genus UBA3907. The sequence goes on from DGFF01000023.1 coordinate 12,616, forward strand.
CTCTTGGGACGGACTCAATGCTACCCTCGCAAAATTGCCTGAAACGGACTTGAGAAATAATATGATTGAAAGTTTTTCTGATCGATCAGGCCCGTATTTAATTTCAAAAGCCAGCTACAATGAACTCTTACAGGCGATCGGAAAAGAGCAGATTCAACTAAAGAGGAATCAAGTTGCACTATACACTTCCATGAAGGACAGCGGTGACTTTATGAGCATTCTGAATGGAGCACTGGAACTTGGAGCTTATATCGAAGTTGATGATCAAAAATACGAGCTATTATCCAGCGTTTACTACGATAATGTAGTTGCTGACCGCAAAATCACATTATACAGTGCCTTAATCGTACCGGATGAAGACTACCGGAATTGGGTTTCTGGTGCCAGCACCCCTTTCTGCTGGAATGTAGTGCTGAGTCAGGAACTTGTGAATGATAAAGGGTTAATGCAGGCGATTCAATTAATGGAACAAAACCTCGCAGGAACAGGCTTGGAATATGAAACCTTTTTAAGTGGCATTGGCAGAAATCTCTTTTATACCGTAGCCGCCAGTTACCTGACCATCTATCTGGGTATATTGTTTATGGTCATCGCAAACACAGTCATCGGATTGAAATATTTGATGCAACAAAGAGCAAATGAGCGCCGTTACACTACTTTGCTTATGCTTGGCGCCAATGTCAGCCAGCTTTGCAAATCAGCAAGATCGCAAATTAGAATGTTTTTTGCTTTAGCGCTTAGCGTAGCGGTATGTAGCTCCATCTTTGCAATCTGGTCGATGTTCACAAGCTTTCTAAAATTACCGGCAGGAACATCGATAGTAAAAGTCATTGCAATTACGGGAATAGCCGCTGTTCTGTTTGTTGTGATAGAACTTATTTATATTCACATTGTAGAACGAGCCAGCAGTCGTGAGATACAAGCATTACAGGTTATAGATCGGGGGTGATGCGTTTTGAATAAGATTATGGTCATCGAAGATGATATTTACTTGCGAGAAGAACTTATCAATACCTTCGCAAAGAAGGGGTACTCAGTATCGAGTATCTCTTCTTTTGACGCACCCGAAAAAGAAATACTGAACAATAACCCCGACCTGGCAGTATTAGACATAAACCTTCCGGGTAAATCTGGATTTGAGTTATGTAAGTGGCTTAAAGCGAGAGCTTCCTTTCCAATTCTTATTTTAACAGCACGCGATACACTATCAGATGAATTGTACGCATTGGGGCTTGGCGCAGATGATTTTCTTACAAAACCATGCCATCCTGACCGGCTCATAGCACGTGCAGAGCGATTGCTTCAAACATACGGGAAAGTGAGAAATCTAATACAAGTAGGAGACCTTGTATTAGATATTGACACATATAAAGTGATTTGGAAAAATGCTCATGTTGTCTTATCTGATACGGAAGGAAGAATTCTGAAAGTTCTGCTTGAACGTTATCCAGAGCTTGCTTCAAAACAGGAATTGCTTATTGAGCTTTGGGGCAGCGAAGAATACGTTGACGAAAACATTCTTCAAGTAAATATGACCCGGCTGAGAAAGAGCTTGGATTCCATTGGCCTTAGAGATATGGTACAAACCGTTCGCGGCCAAGGTTACCGACTGGAGGTGAGCAAGCCGTGAAGCGACAGAAAGTGAGATTGAAAGCCGAAAGGCATTGGCTTATCTTATTACTTTTAACGGATCTATTTTTTATTTTTCTGACATGGCTGATAGGCCCAGATACCTTCGAAAGTATTGTTATAATTATCTTGCTTTTTACCGCCATTATTTTTTCTACGGGTTACTGGATTGCCCGGATAAAACAAAAAAAACAGATAGAGATACTGCAACTTTTTTTGAACAGCTTGAATGAAGAAACGGAACAACGCTTATTGGCAACAGTGGGTGAATCTTGGCATCCCGCAATACAGATAGCGTCAGCGCAGCTAAGAGAGCAATCCCAAACGATAAAAGACAAACAACTGGAACTACAAAACTATCAGGAGTTTATCGAGGCATGGACGCACGAAATCAAAACCCCCCTGTCTCTTGCAACATTAATTTTAGCCAATCGTAGGGAAGAGATGTCAGCATATGTTTATAATCGGATGGAGTATGTACGCTGCACTATTAACAACGATGTTGATCGAATATTATACTATGCTCGGCTTCAGGCTGACCACGTGGACTATAAATTTATAAAATTGGATTTAAGCGACTGCGTACAGGAGTGCCTTGAAGATTTTCGGGCTATATCTGACGAAAAGGAAATTGATGTACAGCTAAATCTATCACGTTTACAAATTATAAGTGATAAAAAAGTCCTTACCTTCATGCTCTCACAGCTTTTTAGCAATGCCTTCAAGTATACAGCGACTGTCAACGGCACGGTTCACGTCGTAAGTTGGTTGGATACTCAGGGCGATGGCAAAATACATCTTGCCGTCCGAGATAATGGAAAAGGCGTCCCACCGGAAGATCTCCCCTTCTTATTTGATAAGGGGTTTACCGGAAGCCATCCGGATCGGCAGCACGCAACAGGCATGGGCTTATACCTCATAAAAAAATATTCTGAAGCCTTATCAGTTGAGGTAAACATTGAATCAATATCGACATCTGGACATGGGTTTGGCATTGAGCTGATATTTCCTATTATATAACGACCTTTAAAACGTTAAAGGATACAGCAGATAAAAATATAGGCTTATCACAGGAACGGCTTGTCGATATGTCTTTGCCATTGAGCAATCAAGCCCCCCTAAAAAATCATTTCCACCATAAACAAATTGAAAACTCATAATCCTGCATGTTTCCGTTCATCAACTTCTTTTCCTCATTCGCTCCGTCCTGAAACTCGTCCTGTAGACCGGGTCCGCAGAACAATGCAATTGTCGCCTGGATTCTGTGTTCTTGACATATCTATGCGTTATCCCATAGCGAATTGCATAAACTATATACCAAACGTACATTTATGTGCAAGAGGCATCGGGCGGAATCGGCACGATGGACGCGGAGATTCGGTGGGAGATGGAAGGCCGCAAAGCCAGGAGTGCTGAAAGTTGTTGGGCAAAACATAGGGGATACCAAGCATCATCTAAAGCGCCTGGCGATTCAATAGACAACCGGCTTTTCTTCTTTACAAGTCCTCGCTCATTAGTTCTACGGCTCTCATTTCATCCTCCTGAGCGGATTTCAACAACAATGCTATTTTCTCCCGGACTTCTAACCGGCTAATGTCCTTAGTTGTCTTGATTCGGAATGATTCCTGCCATGCATCATATACAGCCCTGTAGAGTTCGGACAATTTCATTTCTCCGGTTCTTTCGAAATACTTCCAGGCATAGTATTTTAAGGCCCCAAAAGTGCCGAGGAAATACTCTATGTTCCATGATAGAGCCAGGTTGAAGTCATTCTCAAGATGACGGATCAATGCCGGATAAGCTTCCAGTCCGCATGCGTTTTCGCAGTACTCGCCGCCTTCCAAATGAAAGACAGCTAGTTTTTTTGTGTCATATAAGATAGCATCTTGCAGTTTGTCACTCTTACCTGTAAGCGTTAGCACGGATAAAATGGGAATCTCCCGCTTGCCAAGCTTATCATATGGCATATGCGAATCGTCTGTGACTCCACTTGTCGGGTCCGCGTTTTTGGCATTGATGGCCAAAGTGGCAAATTCTTGGGTCTCATCGTCGTAACCGGTGATCAACCCCCACTCCGGCACACCTATGTCCCATGAAACAGCGGGGATACCATTGTCTATGGATTTCCTGATGTTCGCAATAGCTTCAAGGCGCTTCTCTTCCTCAATATCTTCCTGCCCCCAATAACGTCCCACATAATCACAGGTTAAACCGCCATTTTCTACCCAAGGCTTCTGCTGGTCAAATTCCCATATGCTGGTTGCCGACGGGCACAAATCGGAGGACACCCACATGCGGAACGCAAATCCGCTAGTTGCCACAATATCCTCCGAAAATTCGGCCCACGGACTGTTTTTCACAGCACATGACAGCGCTTTTGCAAAGGAGAACAGGTAGCCGGTACTGTCATGTACACCTTCCCAAGAAACGTCAAGTCTTTTCATTGAAATCCCTCCATGCTTAGTCATTTCTCATCAATAGGAATAAAGATTTTCTCGGAAAATGCGCGACTTTGCTCAGTATAGCTTTCGAACTCATAACCGTCCCTCCGTTTATAGCCGCTTTCCCGCAACCAGACCGCATTTATGTACTCCCAAGTACGGTGAATGGTATTGACAAAGTTCGCATGTGTCGCGATGGGTGTTCGGAACAAAGCATAGACCCCTCCGGCTATTGTAATCTCCTGCGTTCCCGAAACATCTCCTACTGCATCTTCTGTACGTATGCCAATAAAGTAATCGAGCCTATTCTCAGGATTATTCCGACTGCTTACGCCAAAGTCTTCGCAGATTTTTCCGCCTGATAAACGAAGAGAGAGCCGCTTGGCATTGTATTTATTCCAACAAATCGGTGGATCGTCCCCAAGACATTTGTAAACGGTCAGAGAGAAGTCCTGGATAGTAACGTTCTCCGGAAGAACGCGAAATGGCTCTGTATTGAAAGATAAGGGTTCACAAAGATTCAGGCTGTTTTGGGCTGACTTGTACTCGCTGGGTAGAATACCAAACTCTGCCTTAAAGGCACGAGAAAAATGCTCTCTTGAATTCAGTCCATACGCAAAGGCAATTTCCGAGACATATTCATTGTCCTGGTAAATACGCTTGGCAATTTCGCTCAGCCTTCGTCTTCGTATATATTCTGCCGGTGTAAGTCCTGACACTTCTTTGAACACACGCAGAAAGTGATATTGCGAGTAACCGCAGGCTCTTGCACAAGCAGCCAAATCTATCTCATCTGCCAAGTTTTGCTCTATAAACTCAACCGCTTTAGCTATGTGCTCTATGTAGTCCATCGTTACCACCCGAATAGAGTATACACTCGTAATGGGTCTTAGGATTGATAAAAATTGCTAAGGTACATTGCTAAGGTACATGTGGAAAGCGCTTGCCGGCACAATATAAAGTGATTCCATCTCCTCCCCTTCGTTTCACCTTAGCCGGTTCGTAAAACACCGGATTTAGCATTGTGGCACCAGATCTCTTTTGGTTTTGTTAAGGTTCGCAGTCTTGCGCTACCGCAGTTATGCCTGCATACAGATTCGATAACATTTGTTCGACTGGATTCTCGACAACTCTTTGGTGAATTATGAAGCAGAAACCCCCGTCCCTTTTGCTTCATAGAGTTCCAGAAGTTTCTTTGCGAGCACTGAAGCAAAAAGCCCCGTCCCCCTTGCTTCACGATTTGACGAAGACGGGCTACTCTTTTGAAAGAGTAGCCCGTCCTTCTCAGCTTATCTCCATGTTATGCTAAACTATCTTCTTTCCTAAATAACCCCAAGTTTAACTAACATTCTTTTAACTACCACTACGGCTTCAGCACGAGTAGCATTGTCTTTAGGAGCAAACGAACCGTTCCTACCGATGATAATGCCTGAGGCAACGGCCTGTGCTGCTTCTTCTTTAGCCCATGAGCTGATCTCGTTAGCATCTACAAAGCGGGCTAAAATAGCGTCTACATCATCTACTACAACTTGTTGACCGGCATTCTTAAGAGCACGAGCGATAAGAGCGGTCATTTCCTCCCTGCTAATTTCATGCTCTGGTCTAAAGGTGCCATCTTCATAACCCTTTATCAAACCGGCAGCATAAGCTCCCTCCACTGCGCCATAGTACCAAGCATCAGGCTGAACATCTTCAAAGTGAGGTGTAACAGGGGTTACTTCTTCAATGTCAAGGCTTCTTATAAGAAAAGCCGCAAACTGTGCCCTGTTCACCGGCATCTCAGGAGCAAAGTAATCTTCGCTGATGCCACGGACGATGCCAAGACTAGCCATCAGTTCAATATCGCTTTGCGCCCAGTGCCCTTTAATATCAACAAAGGTTTTGATGGGTGGAGCGGTTTTTTCCATCAAGGCATATTTACTTAAGCGATCGGTAGTAAAGATGATCGTATTGGTAGCATCATCATAAGTGCCACCCATGGCTTCCCAGATCTTAGCTTCTTCTTCATAGCGGTAAACATCCAGCTTGCCACTGGCCGCAGCATCTTTAGCTGAAGGGGGCACAGGGAAAGCTATTCTAAGCAGTTTGGCAAAGCTGGAGATTTCATGTCTATTTCCTTCTTTATCTACAGCTACAATTGTCAGCTCAAACACCTCACCAGCTAACTTGAATCCTGAAGGGGGTGTGGGAGCTTCATCTTCGGCTATCTCTTTCGCCATAATTTCTATCTGCACCGCATCTATTTCAGATAGGTCAGCTACTATCTCTGGCGGTAGAACAAACTCTACTTTGTCAGTTTTGATAACTACAGGTTTGTCAGTATCGGCTATTTTCTTCAACTGATCTACAGTAAGGGCTATTTCTTCTTCGGGTACCTCGATCACAACTTCACCGGTTTCTTCTGCTTCTCGGATTGCATCGTTAACAATCCTATCGCTCACAGGCGTAATAGCGCCTGGCGGTGTGGGGGTAGGTTCCTCTGGTTCAGGCTCGGGTTCAGGTTCAGGCTCGGGTTCAGGTTCAGGTTCAGGCTCGGGTTCAGGTTCAGGTTCAATGCTGTAAATAGTATCGTTTAGTGTGAAGTCATCAACATAGGCTGTGACTTTTATGTTACTTCCTAGGGAACCATAACCTATATGGACTTCTAGAAGTTTGGCTTCGCCATACTTATCTTGTACTTTTTCCCAGGTGGACAACCACTCAAACCCGCCACCTTCCTTCCAAGTCATATACATATTTAGTGAACTTTCAGAAACTTTAAGCCAGTCTTCTGAGGTAGCTCCAGTTTTCTGCCCTATGATGATTTTGTCAATTGTCCCCTTCCCGTCAGTATCTACATGAAACTCAATGGGAACAGTGTACCCGTTTGGGGCTATTATCCAGTAGCTAAAAGTATTGATATCTTTGATTAGAATACCATCAAGTATCTTTATTTGGACTTCTGCATTATCGTTTACCCATCCGGTTCCTGCAGGCATGATAAGTTTAGCCGAATAGTCCCCATACACTTTCTCTTCTGTCGTCCACTCTGCCGTACTTAATCCCTTGGAATAAAGTGTTATCTTATATGACATCTCGGCCGCCTGCCCCTTCACCACCTTCGGCGCTATGGGCACCAGCCATACACCCGCTAGTAGCACAGCTACTACCACTACTGTGGCTATAACGCTCCTTGGCACGCTTTTTTCAACTTTATTCATTAAACATTCCCTTCTTTCGTTAGTTCCTCTATTCCCAACGACCATCTTTTTCGGTCCATAAGCATCACCCTTTTTAGCTTGACAGACAAAGGATTTTCTTCTCTCAATATGCCTATATGGATACAGCGTTCCTTCTACGCCACAAGTATCACGCTGCTAATCTTTACATGCTTACTAACATTCCACCGTTCCAAGATTTGACTTCTTCTCACCTTTTCACCTACTGTAGTAGCTAGGTCATAGCTACTACACGCAACAACTGAGGCCTTGGCCCACGCAAGCCGTAAGTTTTACATACCTCCTTTCAGAACACTTTTTACAACAGCCATACTCTCTTTCCTCTTGAAAAACTCAATTCCGCAGCCGCATTTTATATAGCGCCTAACTAGATACGTCTAGAATTGTCTTAGAACAGAATATTTATGCTGCAGCAAATGTAGTTTATTAAGGCTATGTTTGAGGGGGAAGATGGGACCGATACTGAAGACATTTACTTAATAGATGGCAGACCTTAACTAAAAGACCATCGCCCCCCACGGTCAACGTCGATGGTTTCTAATCCTGTGTCTCTTTACGTTTCGCTAACGTTCGAATCTACCTGTATAATATAAGTTTACCACACTAAGCGCTTAGATCCTTCCTAATATCGGCTGATTTTTTAAATATTCGAATATTTTTATGGTTTTGCATTTCCACAACCATACCAGCAAGAGAATGGGCACCATTTATTCGCCTATCTTTTTGATGTGCTTTTTGCAGTTTTGAAGCAGAAACCCCCGTCCCCGTTGCTTCTTCCGTTGCTTCTTCCGTTGCTTCTTTTGCTTCATAAAAAACATGAGCAACGCACTTGACACTACCATACGTGATGGATATAGTATTTATTGCCGCTCCTCGATAGCTCAATGGCAGAGCATCCGGCTGTTAACCGGAGGGTTGCAGGTTCGAGTCCTGCTCGAGGAGCCATATATGCGCCCGTAGCTCAGGGGTAGAGCGGTCGGCTCATAACCGATTGGTCGGGTGTTCGAAACACCCCGGGCGCACCAGACTTTACGGCCCCATGGTCAAGTGGTTAAGACACCGCCCTTTCAAGGCGGCGACACGGGTTCGATCCCCGTTGGGGCCACCATCTATTTCCACAGTATCTACTTCCATTTACCATTGCCAACGGTTATAATAATTTCTACTGAACCCAATTATCGTTACATTCCATGACGGAGAGGAGTAAACCAAGTACCTCCTACAGAAAGTAGGGCCTGCGGCTGAGAGCCCTGCGGAAAGGCTTGGTTGAAGGTCGCTCCTGAGAAGTCAGCCCTGTACGGCTGAACGGGTAGGTCCGTTAGAACCTATGAGAGCTTGTTGTCTCAGAATTCCCTTTATTTAGGAAGCCCGAGAACTGAGGCGTACAAGAAACAAGGTGGTACCGCGAGATAAGCCCCTTCGTCCTTGTGTCGGAGGGGCTATAACTTTTACAAAATGCGCGAGGTGAGAAACTTTGGATAGAAAAAATGACATGCCCAAGGCGTATGATCCTAAAACTTACGAGCAAAAGTGGTACTCCTTTTGGATGGAAAATAACCTGTTCAGAGCGGAGGTAACGCCTGGCAAGCCCAGGTTTTCCATTGTCATGCCTCCTCCTAATATAACAGGGGAATTGCACATGGGGCACGCTCTAGACACTGTTCTGCAAGATATATACGTACGATACAACCGAATGCTGGGCAAAGAGACTTTGTGGTTACCTGGAACAGATCACGCTTCAATTGCAACCCACGCCAGAATCGAGGAAATGCTAGCAAAGGAAGGTACCTCGAGACTGTCTCTTATACACATCT
>DGFF01000025.1:0-9943 GCA_002391545.1 Candidatus Fermentithermobacillaceae bacterium UBA3907
AGATGTGTATCCCTGACTTGAGGAAGTCGGGCGCTTCTTCGATGAGGGTATTTATAAACCGAGTACCGCAAGCCCCTCCGTCTAACGCCAATATAGGCTCGAAATTCTTAATCTCATCATCCAAATGCTCAATCTCTCCGCTTGGAATATATGGAGGGTTTGAAACTATTAGGTCAACCTGGTTGAAAAGCCCGGCTCCCCTAAGAGGCTCAAGACAATCCCCGTGCAAAAACCTAAGACCGTCCTGGCAGTCTAAGCCCAAATTCCTTGCGTTTTCTCGAGCGACCTCCAAAGCCTCTTGGCTGATGTGAAGCAGGAGAACCGTCCCCATCCCATTAGCGAGAGTCCTACTGCACCTGAGCCACAACACACATCACATATAATCCCATCTTTTATTTCCATATCTGCCATAATCTTAAGAGCAGTTTCAACTAATATTTCAGTCTCAGGACGTGGAATTAAAACCCTTTTATCTACCTTGAATTTCTTCCCCATAAACTCCTTGTATCCTAAAATGTACGCTACAGGCTCTTTATTAATACGTCTTTTCAAAAAGTACAGGTAAGCATCATACTCCTGGGGAGTGACAACTCGTTCAGGATGAAGATACACGTCCTCTACAGTACACCCCAAAGCATGGGCCAAGAGCAGCGCAACGTCTCTGGCAAAATGTTCTGTTTTTCCTGACAGCGCTTGGCGCCCTAAAGAAAGGGCATCTCGTACCTCCATATTAGCACTGACCCCCCTTCCTCCTAGATTTTCCTTAACTTTCTGCTGGAAAACATCAGGTGGTTACCATGGCTTCTATCTTCTTCTTTTGCTCCTCAGAAATAAGCGCATCTATTATTTCATCCAAATCTCCATCTAAAACCTGCTCCAACCTATGGGTGGTATATCCTACCCGGTGATCAGTTATCCTGTTTTGAGGAAAATTGTAGGTTCTTATCTTTTCAGATCGCTCAGCTGTTCCTACCTGGGATCGTCGAAACTCGCTAAGTTCCTCGGCCTGTTCTTCTTCCATCATGGCCTTTAGTCTAGACCTAAGGACTCGCATTGCCTTTGCTTTGTTCTGTAATTGGGATCGCTCATCTTGGCAGCTTACTTGTATCCCTGTAGGGATATGGGTAATCCTTACTGCAGAATAAGTGGTGTTTACTGACTGTCCACCGTGGCCTGAGGAACAAAATGTGTCTACTCTTAAATCTTTAGGGTCTATAACCAGGTCTACTTCTTCGACCTCTGGTATAACGGCTACAGTAGCTGTAGAAGTGTGAATCCGTCCGCTAGATTCAGTCAGGGGCACCCTTTGCACCCTGTGAACGCCCCCTTCATATTTGAGCCTACTGTACGCGCCTTCTCCCTCAATGGCAAAAATGATTTCCTTGAAGCCCCCTAAATCGGTAGGGCTGCTAGATAAAATCTCAGTTTTCCATCCTTTTTCCTCTGCATATCTTCCATACATGCGGAACAGGTCGCCTGCAAAAAGCGCAGCTTCGTCACCGCCTGTACCGGCTCTAATTTCAACTATGACGCTTTTTTCGTCGTTAGGGTCTTTAGGAATGAGGCTGAGCCTGAGCTCACTTTCCAACTCCTCTTTTTCTTCCTTAAGCATTTCGATTTCTTCTTCAAAAAGGGTCCTAACTTCCGGGTCAGACTCGTCTTCCAAAACCTCTTCCCCATCTTCTATCTCAGATAGCACTTCTAAATAACGCTTGTACCTGGCTACTATATCTTCAAGACCTGCCAATTCCTTTGCCAGTTCCCGATATTTATCTGGATCTGAATACACCTCGGGATCCTGAAGCACAGCGTTTACCGTCTCATATCTTTTCGCCAAAAGTTCAAGTTTATCCAAAAACCCATCGGTCTCCATGGCAAATGCACCCATGAAATTTTCGCTCCTTTCCGGTAAAAACACCTTCAAAAAATAACTTCAAAATGAAAACCCTGATTCCTCGGCGATGAGGGAAAGCAGGCTTACAGCCGCTACTTCTAACTGCTGCAAGTCCGGCTCTTTAGTGGTGAGTTTTTGCATACCCATACCTGGCGCCTTCAACATATCCCAAATAAAGCCAGACCGCACAGCCGAAAGTTTTAGAACCTCATATGCCAAACCTGCCACCACGGGCAGCAAAATGATCCTGCTAATAATCCTTATGACCAACGACTCTGGGGTTACAAACAAAAATACCACCCAGGTCACCAAAACTGCGATGAACAGAAAACTAGTTCCGCATCTAGGGTGAAGCCTGGATTCTGACTGGGCTTTTTGAGCCAATAACTTCACAGCATCGCCGAAACCCTGATCTGCGCCGTTGCCATTTTGTCCCAATGGCAACTGGTTATTCTCAAATGCCCATATGACCTTATGCTCTGCTCCATGATACTCAAACACCCTTTGTATATCCTCCATCTTGGAGATGGCAAAGACGTAAAGGACCAATATGACCAAGCGCAAGCAAGATTCAATAAAACTCACCCAATGGACCCCTGAAATAGACGCTAAATCCACAATCCATTGAGCACCGTATGACGGCAGAACGATGAATAGCCCTAAAGCCATTACCACTGCAACAAGTACCGACAGGGTAAGGGCGCCCTCAGTAGGTTTCTCCTCTTCAGGAGATGCAATCTCAGCCGATTCCAAAAGCTTACTGATTCCAAGGGTTAGCGATTCCCACAAGGAAAGTGCGCCACGAACTACAGGCAAGCGCGTAAACCAGTTGCGCTGGGATAAAGATTGTACTTCTTCGGTTTTAACGCAAATATTCCCACTAGGGTCCCGTACGGCCAAAGACACGTACTTAGGTCCTCGCATCATGACCCCTTCTATAACTGCCTGTCCTCCGTAAGACGGCTTGCTGTCGTCGGCCACGCTGTTCCCTACCCTTCTCCTTCAAGGATTTAGTAAAGCCCCTTCGCCACAACAATTAGGGCAAATAAAAAGGCAGAAATCCTAACTGACTACAAAAGAATTCTGCCGAGTATACCTATATTTAGCTAAAGGTCGTCTTTCTCCCCAGATTTCGCCTTAGGCTCTTCTGGAATTGTTTCGCCGTCGATATATCCGTATCTCTTTCTGAACTTCTCAACCCTGCCACCTGAGTCCACAATCTTCTGGACACCTGTGAAGAAAGGATGACACTTGGAGCAAATTTCAACGCGGATATTTTGTTTGGTAGAACCCACGTGGTAAACTGCTCCGCAAGCGCACGTTATTGTAGTGTCGTAATATTCAGGATGAATACCAGGTTTCACACAAATCACCTCGCATAAATTATAGCCTAAATAGCAAGATTAAAGTATAGCACCTTACGATGTTCCCATCAAGGAATTGAGACTCCTTCATCTCCTGAAACCTTTTTAAGCCTAGGTCCATTAGGACGAACTACATCTCGCCACGACGCAAATTCTCCAAATCCTGCCTGTTTAATCACATCTAAAGCAATGCCTAAATCTTTCCCCACCTTAGATGGGGTATGGGCGTCTGACCCATAGATGGGTGTGAGACCCCCCATTTCCTTATATATCTTCATGACCTCAACGCTAGGTAGAGGTAAAGGAACAGGCATGTGAAGGGTAGCAGCGTTTAGCTCAAGCCTACTGTATCTGACTATCGCGTCTAAAGCGGACATGAGACACGGTTCAAGCTCAGAATCCCCTATCACAGGAGGCCAAGTCCTGATGTAACGTTGGTAGATCCCAAAATGGGCTACAGCATCAAAAAGCCGTGATTTCGCAAGCTTCTCAACTTGAGAAAAATAAGTCTTAAGCGCGCGCCTGGCCGCTAGATGATCATTTTTCACATATTCAGCATCAGCAGGACTCCAAATATCTACAGGCGGAGCATAGTGAATTGCGCCTATCACTATGTCGAACTGGTGATCCCTTAGGTAGTCACGTATTTCTTCTTCAATATCTGACCAATACGTAACCTCTACTCCAAACAGAATCTCAAGGGTTCCATCGTAGTAGGATCTGGCTTTCTCGAAAGTATATAACGCCTTGGCATAGTCAAACCTCTTGTAACAAGGGTCTTCAGGTTTGAACTCTAAATGATCGGTAAAAGCAACGGCTTCTAAGCCCAACTGAACGGCCGCGTCGCACATTTCCCATATGCTTGCATCGCAGTCGCAAGAAGCCGAAGAATGCACGTGCAAGTCTGAAACGGTCATCTTCAATTATCTCCTTTTACATCTCTAAAGCATCTTCAAACACGTGTGTTACATGTGATCTCTATACCTTGCACATGTAGGTCTTCTACATTACCCCACATAGTCAATGGGAGCCAGGGGTATCTGCAAACATCAGTATACCGTGAGCCGAGGTTTTGGATCAAGGTAGATAGATGCGAGTTCCCCTTTTTGAAATTAAGGTGCTACCTAACCAGAGAAAGCCGCTTTCTTATGAGGTTCCACGCTTCGCGGTTATTCCTTGTTTTGCTGAGAATATCGATAAGAGCCTCTAGAACCTTGTCAGAGTCTATTTCATTGGTCATCTTGCGGAATAGCCACATGGCCTCAAGCTCCTCTTTCTCTTGCAAAAGCTCTTCTTTTCTGGTTCCAGAACGCTTGATGTCGATAGCGGGAAAGATCCTCTTTTCAGCCAGTCGCCTGTCTAGATGCACTTCCATATTTCCAGTACCCTTAAATTCTTCGTAGATCACCTCGTCCATCCTGCTGCCTGTATCTACGAGACAAGTAGCCAAAATGGTCAGGCTTCCGCCTTCTTCAATGTTTCTAGCTGATCCGAAGAACCTTTTTGGCTTGTAAAATGCAGCCGGGTCCATGCCCCCTGTAAGGGTTCTGCCTGAAGGAGGCTCGATCAGATTATAAGCTCTGGTCATCCTAGTGATGCTATCTAACAGTATTACTACGTCCCTGCCCATTTCCACTAGCCTTTTTGCCCGTTCTAAAGCCATTTCGCTAACCCTTGCGTGGTTTGCAGGAGGCTCATCAAACGTAGAAGCGATCACTTCTCCCCTGACTGACCTTTGCATGTCTGTAACCTCTTCAGGGCGCTCATCTATGAGCAACACCATTAAATAGGTTTCGGGATGATTCTTAGTAATGGCGTTTGCGATGTTTTTAAGAAGGACTGTTTTGCCTGCTTTTGGAGGCGAAACTATTAAGCCTCTTTGGCCTTTACCGATGGGAGCTACCAGATCCAAAAGCCTTCCTGATAGTTCGTCCCTGGTAGTTTCCAGTTTAAATCGCTCATCTGGGAAAATAGGGGTAAGACCCTCGAAATTAGGACGTTCCCTGGCTAGCTCAGGATCTTGACCGTTAATCGCTTCTATCCTGAGAAGTCCATAATATCTTTCGTTGTCTTTAGGGGGACGCACTTGACCTGTTACCAAGTCTCCAGTCCTGAGGTCAAATCTCCTTATCTGCGATGGCGAAATATAAATATCATCCTTGGATGGGAAGTAAAACGCAGGTCTCAAAAATCCATAGCCTTCGTTTAAGATCTCAAGCAGCCCTTCGGCGAAAATGAGACCGCCCGCTTGGGTCTTGGCCTTTAAGATCTCAAATATAAGTTCTTTTTTCCTTAGGCTAGAGTAACCTGCAACCCCAAGTTCCCTGGCTTCTCTTTGTAGCTCTACCAAGGTCATGTCCTCAAGTTCAGCCATGGAAGGGCCTGAGCCTGGCTTAGTTCTCGCGCTGGGTTTGACCTCATCTTTTTCTACCTCTTCAACCTCTTCCTTTTCAACTTCGGAAAGGGGCTCATCTAAAAGATCCTGCGCAGATGACGATCCTTCAGTTTCTTGTAGATCAGATCGGGCCAACTCTTTGACCTCTTCAGGTTCGGATGCTAAAAGGGTTTCTTCTTGTACCTTCTTGCTCCTGGTAGTACGCGTTTTTTTAGGTTTCTCCTCTTCAATCTTCTCATCTATTAACTCGTTTTCCATTACCTCTTGTTTCCGCCTTCCTTTCTGCTTCTTTGTAGTTTTCTCTTCGTCTAGGAGCGCCTCTTCAGGTTCTAGAGTCGCCCCAAGATCTTTTTCTGATGCAATAGTATCTTTGGCCATGTTATCACCTCTCTTTTTGGAATAATACTTAATGCCTTCACATGTTCCTATCGTAGGCTTATCTGATTGTGATAACCTTCGACTTCGCTTTATGCGAATTATTCAAAGATTAGTCTAGAAGTGATATGCGAATAAAGACAAATACGCTTATCTTGGAAACCTAAGTACATTACCTTTTATCGGTTACCAGAGGACACTTCTCGTGGAAAATTACAGATACCTGTTATCATTAAGTCCAACCTGAGGCTATAACAAGTATAAGTTGTTGGCAACATATTTAATACTTATGATACCTCATTTATCAAAGGTGTCTTGTACTTTTGCCCAATCGTCTAAAAACCTCACTATGCCAATGTCCGTAAGAGGGTGACGAGTCATGTTTTCAAGCACCTTAAAAGGGACAGTGGCCACGTGAGCGCATACCCTTGCGGCTTCTATTACGTGCATAGGATGGCGAATGGATGCCGCTATGACCTTGGCTGGTAGACCGTAATTTTCGATCAAAATAACCAAGTCTTCCACAACGTCCATTCCTTCATTGCCTACATCGTCAAGTCTGCCTACAAATGGGCTAACGTACGTTGCGCCGGCAAGGGCGGCTAACAACCCCTGGTTGGCCGAAAACACTAACGTAACGTTTGTGTTTATTCCTTCTTGAGAAAGAACCTTTACCGCCTTCAACCCTTCCACGCACATTGGAATCTTCACTACTACGTTAGGCGCTATTCTTGAAAGCGCTCTGGCTTCTGAAATCATCTCGTCAGATTTCAAACTGATGACCTCGGCTGACACAGGCCCCGGCACCATGTCACAAATTTCTTTCACCAAAACTTTGAAATCCCTTTTCTCTTTTGCCACAAGGCTGGGATTGGTTGTGACCCCTGAAATCACACCCCATGAAAGGGCTTCCCTGATCTCGTCTATGTTAGCGGTATCTAAAAATAGCTGCAAAACCATGCACCCCTTTTAATCTATGCAATTTTGTGAAGCAGGAACCCCCGTCCCCTTTGCTTCCTTCTGCTTCGGTTTAGAGTCCTAATATCTTGCGAGCTTGGTCGGGTTTAGCCACAGGGCGACCTAGTTCGTCGGCGAGCCTTACCATTCTAGCTACTAATTCTGCGTTAGATCCGGCGAGAACTCCTCTTGAATAATAGATATTATCTTCGAAGCCTACCCGCACATGCCCTCCTAAAACTATGGCCATGGCTCCCAATGGAAGCTCGTGTCTGCCTATTCCGGCTACGGTCCAAGTGGCACCTGCAGGAAGTAAAGAAATCATGTGCATTAAGCTGCTAGGATCTCCTGGAATGGCTCCTTGGACTCCCATTACGAAATCGAAATGCCCTGGCATGGGCACAAGGTTTTTCTTGCCCAACCTTTTGGCAGTTTCGATCATACCTGCCTCAAAGATCTCAAACTCAGGTCTTACTCCGTTTTCCTGCATGGCTTTTGCGAAAAACTCTATATCTTTCAGGGAGTTAGTAAAAATCCCATCTCCAAAATTGCAGGTCCCGCAAGTTAAAGTGGCCATTTCTGGTTTTAGGTATACGGGACGCACCCTTTCTTCTGCAGTCATCCCTACTGCACCGCCCACAGACACCTGGATGATCATGTCTGTCTTCGCCTTGACCAGCTCGATGATCCTTGCGTACACTTCCGGATCTTGGGTGGAAGTGCCATCTTCATTTCTGGCGTGGATGTGGGCAAGGCTTGCTCCCTCGTTCCACGCCCTATAACATTCTTCGGCTATTTCCTCTGGAGTGTAAGGGACGTTGGGGTTGTTTTCTTTCATGACTTCGGCTCCTACAGGAGCCACAGTAATTATTAAAGGATCCACTTAACTTATACCTCCTTTTTACTCTTTAGGGATTACAACAGTACCCCTTGCTCTTGCAACTAAAACAGGCTCTTCTAGCACTCTGGCTTTGGAGGGCCCCTTTTCGTATTCAGGCTCTATAACTTTGTACGCTTCCAGTTCTATCTTCCTGGACCGTCTTCCTACTTCAACGATCTTACCCCTTATTTCTAAAAAATCTCCTGCGAAGACAGGTGCCTTAAACTCCACATTATCATATGCGGCAAACAGCCCTTCGTCTCCATCGTGCCTAATGCACAACTCAGTGGCTACATCGCCGAAATACTCCATTATTTTGGCTCCTGCCACAAGCCCGCCACCGTAATGGGCATCTGCTTGGCTAACCCTTACGCGCAAAAGGGCTTCTACTTGGCTACTTGTGTTACAATCTTTTCCCATCAAGATTCACCCCCATATATGTAACGTGTTTTGATACCTTCCATGCCCTACATACCTATTAATCTGGCAATCACAGGCAAATGTACGTTCAAATGACTTCTTCTCCTTGAGTTTACCCTTTTCCTTCTTATACAATTAGCCAAGTAGCACCGTACTTTCATTACCAGGTTATAATCTCTGCTTTGAAAGGTTTAAGCAAGGATTTTCGCCACAAGTAGCGAACCTAAGGTAGAAGGCAGGAGGTTCCTGCAGGGAGGTTGGAGTATGGCCAAAAAAACCGATGTTTCTACTGTACTGTCATGCATTTTAGTTCTCTTTCTCGCACTTATTATGTTTATAGGTCCCCTTGAAAGAGGGTTGTTCTTCAGGGAAGATTACCTTCCATTCTTTTCAAATAGTGCGTGGCTTCTTATTGGATTAAGTATAATCTTGGTGATTCAAAAACACACCGTATGGGAACCTGTGCCAGACTTGGCTTTAGTGATACTAGTTGGTCTATACTGGCTCAGCACCCTGTGGGCTCTCAATAAGCAAGAAGCAATAGATGGCGCACTCAAGTATTCTACATACCTTGGTATCTTTCTCGTAGCCAAGTACGCCGCCAGAGATAAAAAAGCCAATCAGTTCTTGAGATGGGGTATAGTCTTGAGCGGTATAGGTGCGGCTTTAACAGGGCTTTTAGCAGGTGCAGGTATAATAGAATACGAAGCTGCAGTAGTCGGAGGCAGGATATACGGGAGCTTTCAATATCCTAACTCCTTGGCAGCCTATTCCATGTTCGTTTTCTTCGTACTGTGTCACTCGTGGCTAGAAGCTGAGGAGTTTAAGAAAACTTGGGCACAGTGGTTAGGAAGGATCATTTTCGCCGTGTCTACTTTTATGATCCTTTTAGTGATAGTGCTTTCATATTCGCGAGCCACCTGGATCATTTTCGCTCTAGCAGTGGTCCTTTACTTCATATTCTTGCCTCGCGAGGTAAAAGGCAACATCTTTGCACGTTTTGTGGTTTCAATAATCCCGGTGCTTTTGGTGAACGTACCCATTTCCTCGGGGCTCCTTGATCAAGATTACCCATCAGTCCGAAAGTATCTCATTTTAGGCATATGTCTAGCGGCTGGATTGGAAGTGTTAAGAGCCCTACTGAGCGCTGTGGCAATTCCTAAGATGGAAGCGAAAAGGCGGGAAAAGAAACCTGCTGAAACCAAAAGCCAGAAACGTACTGCACCTGTATACGTTTGGATCATAGTTTGCGTGTTGCTTGTAGGTGTTATAGTTTTTGCCCTCACCACAGAGGCAGGCCAAAATATTCTGTCCAAAGTGTTCCCTGAATCTATTGTAGAAAGGTTCGCATCTATAACCTGGAAAGACAGAAACCTTTTAGCCAGATGGTTCGCTACTTTAGATGCTTTCGCCATATCCAAAGATTACCCGTTGGGCGGTGGAGCAGGCGCCTGGGATGCCCTTTACCACAGGTATCAAGTAACCTTGTACTGGTTCACCGAAGTTCACAACCATTTCGCCCAAGTGTTGGTAGAAACCGGATACCCCGGGTTCATCGCGTTTACCGCCTTCTGGATCCTGGTGCTCATCATGGGGCTAAAAGCTTGGAAACTGGCTAGGGATGCCCATAAAGAAATAAAGATGAAAATTAGTGAGGA
>DGFF01000025.1:10145-10811 GCA_002391545.1 Candidatus Fermentithermobacillaceae bacterium UBA3907
GTTTTCGTGCTATTGGGCCACAGCGCAGTTGACTTCGACTTATCCCTACCTGCAATTGCAATTGCCCTTTTTGCAGGTACGGGCAGTCTTTTAGGGTCGTGTGAAGCAGTTTTAGATGACGATACTGTAAAAGATGTGCTTGGGCTCAAATCTCAAGCCCAGGTTTCACCCGATGGAAGACAAACCCTTTGGAGAAGGTTGTTCCCTAAAGAAAAAGATCTTCATGAAGAAGATGCCTCTAAACCTGGACCAAAAACTCAGTACCCTCAAAAGAAAGGGTTCACTGAATACAGGTACCTGTTCGATGCGGTCACCATTTTATGCCTAGCGCTTCTAATTATGATACCTGCAGACCGGTACTATAAAGGTATGGTATATGGATCCCAAGGGATTTATGATATGTACCAAGGTAACACAGAACAAGGAAGACAGTACATGGAAGAAGCCATGAAGTATGACCCTTACACTCCTTCTTACCCCCTAGATATAGCGCGGACTTACATACAAGAATATTTCGAGACTAATGACCCGGCAAGCGCAGGTACGGCAAAAATGTACATAGACCTGGCTTTGCAGATATCTCCCAATAGCCTAAGCAGCAAAGTGACTTGTTTACAGTTGCTCGATGCCCTTGGCTATTACGATGAGGCGGCAGAAATAGCGTAC
>DGFF01000090.1:0-6840 GCA_002391545.1 Candidatus Fermentithermobacillaceae bacterium UBA3907
AACCTCCCAGTCCCAAAACCATCCAAAACACTACACCCATTATAATCCGTCGCGCCATAAAAAGCATGGGGACGGTTCTCCTGCTTCCAAAGGCTACGAAAGTTGGTACAGCATCTGAAGAAGATTCAATTTTTGTTCTTTGGTGAGGATGGAGTCTTCAAAAATAGATTTTGCAGGGTTCTTTTGTCGCACTAGCGGAAGCCGATCTAAGTTTTCCGAGTATTTTTCGATAAGTTCCTTTAGCTCCCTACTGTTTATTAAAACATTCCAGTCAAACCACGGCCCTTGATTGCCCTTGGTAATGCCAACCCATTCAGCAAATTTCTGCCAACACCAAACGAAAAACTGTACAGGCTTGCTAAAGTACCAAGGGAAATAGGGCAACATACCGTTGGAATGAAGCATCCATTTGCTGGGCTCTAAATATGCGCGAGTAGCCTTATGGAACAATCGGCGGTTAAGCTTCCATTGGATGGGAACTGCCGCACCGATCCTTACCACATCGTGACACAAAAACACTTCATAACTGGAAACAAGGCGCCGATTGGTATAGATGTTAGGTACACCGCTACGCATAGTGACCGGCCAGACAACAAACCACTCGTGGGCCGTTTCAGGTCGAATTTCCCGTACCCTTTCCATATGGGCGATGCGACGGTGATTAATTTCTTCAAGGATAGCATCGGAAAAAAGTGGGCAGGTTACAGGTTGTGTGCGAGTTTCACCGGGGACAAAAACTTCTGGGAGAAATGGAAATCGTGTGCTCCCCCTTACCTTGCGAGCGTAAAGACCTTTAAGCAGGGTATCTGATAGATAACCGCCAAATACTGCAGGGTATTCCGTCAAACCGCAAATCTCATGAAATCCCAAGGTATGAGCGTGATGGTATTGGTGCCCGCTGCCAACCAAGTCGCTGGCTTCCTCCAATATTTCCAGGTAATGAGTCTCACTTCTAAAAGCCGCATGGAAATCTACGCCATAGGCTCTCGCAGCCTTCTCGGCGATCTTGCCCTCCCGGTTCATGTGATCGAGAAAAATAAACGCGTGCCGTCGCAGGTCCTGGGGAATCAGCCCTAACAGGACCCGCGAATCTTCGCCTCCGCTGATAAACTGAGCTACCTCATCCATGTTTTCAGTTACTCTTCCCACGTATCTCTCCAGTGCTTCCCGCAGTGCCGTCGCCGCTTCGTCGATGCTTTCATATGGGTTACCTTCTTTAGGTAACCAGTAAACTTCCTGGCTCAAAACTGCGTCTGGCGTTTCAGTCATGATACAAGCGGGCGAGGCCTGTCGTATGTTTCGATAAGTTGTGTAAGGGTAGGTTACAGCATCGTGGAGAATAAAGTCTGCCAAAGATACCTGATCTCTATGACTCGTTTGGTTAGCAGTCCTGGCTAGTGCATCTACGTGAGTTCCCAAAAAAAGGGCGTTTTCCCCCTTGAAACGATATACGGGAATAAACATCATGAGATCCGTCACATAGGTTATATGCGCCGCTTTCTTATCTACAATCAGCACTGAAAACGGCCCGCTCAGATCCTGATCCCACTCAATCTCGCCAGACAACCACCTTCGGTATATGGCCTCGGTCCCCACGAACGGGTCTGATTCTGTAAGAAAGCGATTATTCCGAAAATAAAGGACGGGGCCTCCGATTACAACAAAAATATGGTCCTGTGTCTCCAGGGGATCGAAACCTTTGTAAGTATTGCGACTAACACCCAGAGAACCCCACGTGCCATGGAACTCCTGGACCTCGGGTGGGTTAGAACGATAGATCCCCTGGATTTGCTTGGTCAACTCTCCCTGCGGTTGCGCAAGGGAAGAAAAGATAAAATCGCTCACAGTCGCATAACCCCTCTTAGCGAAGCATGGGGACGGTTCTCCTGCTTCCAAAAGTAATCTGTGCCGCAGTTCCCCTTAGTATTGGTTTAACTCAAGCATCAGGGCTAGCGCCTGAACTAACGGGTTAGCCGTCCCTCCAGCCGCTACTCTGACCGCTACCTTCACCGTTACCATGACCGCTTCTTCGACCGTTAGATCAAGTTACCTGATATATACACCGTTGCACTGTTACTTCCCTACTAGCGTGCCTCTTCTATATTACCCCAATTACCCGACTCGTTTAACCTAGCATACTCTCACTACGCGACCACAGCTAGGTCAAAGACCATGCCAGCCGCAACTGCCAGACTGCGGAATCTACCACCAAGCAAAGATGGAACTTCATCTACGTACCACTACGTGCCACGCACCACCCAAAAAACCTGCTTAGGCTGTAGGAGCATCAGAACCGTCCCGATGCTCCCGATGCTTCCACGCTTCGGCTACAGCTTTTGCGATTGTAGGAGCGACTCTGGGATCAAACACATCTGTGATGATATGGTCAGGGCTTAGCTCTTCTTCGCTTACAAGGCTCGCTAAAGCGTAAGCTGCAGCAATTTTCATTTCTTCAGTGATGTCTTTGGCCCTAACGTCCAGCGCGCCTCTGAAGATCCCTGGGAAAGCAAGGACGTTATTGATCTGGTTAGGAAAGTCCGAGCGTCCTGTACCCACAACTTTTGCTCCTGCAGCTTTGGCTTCATCTGGATATATTTCAGGTACAGGATTTGCCATGGCCAATACTATTTGATCCTTCGCCATGCTTCTTACCATGTCCTGGGTTAGTACGCCACCAACAGATACGCCGATGAAGACGTCTGCGCCTTCTAAGGCTTCAGCCAAGGTTTTGGCCCCTTTCTTATTCGTCCTCTCAGCTATTTCTTCTTTGTACGGGTTCATGCCTTCTGAACGCCCTTTGTACAAAGCACCTCGGCTGTCGCAAAGGATTACATCTCCGGCTCCCATGTTCATGAGTAGATTAGATATGGCTATCCCTGCGGCTCCTGCCCCATTTACCACGATCTTTACATCTTCTAGTTCCTTACCTACCACTTTGAGGGCGTTGATCATGGCAGCAGCTACAACCACAGCAGTACCGTGCTGATCGTCATGGAAAATCGGTATGTCTGTCTCCTCTTTCAGCCGTTTCTCTATCTCGAAACATCTAGGTGCAGAAATATCCTCTAGGTTCACTCCACCTAAGGTAGGAGAAATCGCCTTCACAGTCTGAACTATCTCGTCCACGTCTTGCGTCCCAAGACATATGGGGAACGCGTCTACGTTTCCGAACTTCTTAAAAAGCACGCACTTGCCTTCCATGACAGGCAAAGCTGCCTCGGGCCCAATATCTCCTAAGCCTAGCACTGCGCTTCCATCAGTCACAACAGCTATAACGTTGCCTCTGAACGTATATTCCCAAACCAACTCTTTATCCCGGTGAATTTCCTTGCACGGCTCAGCCACCCCTGGCGTATAGGCTAAACCCAAATCATCTTTATCTTTCAGTTCTACCTTACTTTGAATTGCGATCTTTCCCTTGTTGTCTCGGTGCAAAGCCAAAGCCTTTTCGCGTAAATCCATTGCCCTTTACCTCCTATCTTGAATATCCGCCAATGCCACTCACAACTACGCGTTTGACGGCATTCTTCTATACTTCTTCTTACCTTCTTCATATATATTCCGCCCGTAACAGTCGATCCCTACGATCAAAGGAAAATCTGAAACCTCCAACCTGTAGATGGCTTCGGGCCCAAACTCCGGGTACGCTACCACCTCAGCCTTTTTGATCCTCTTGGCCAAGTACGCACCTGCGCCTCCCACAGCTAGGAAGTATACCGCTTTCTCCTCTTTCATAGCCTCGATAACCTGTTGACTTCTATTGCCCTTGCCAATCATACCTTTTAAACCAAGTTCCCTGATGAGCAATGGAGTGTAAGGATCCATGCGAGTACTTGTGGTAGGACCTGCCGAACCAATAACTTTTCCAGGTTTCGCAGGGCATGGACCCACATAATAAATAACCTGACCTCTGAGATCTACAGGTAAATCTTGACCAGCTGTATAAGCCTCCACCAAACTCTTATGGGCTGCATCCCTACCAGTCAAAATTACACCGCTCAAACTAACCCTGTCCCCGGCTTTCAAATTGTCAACAACCTCAGAATCAAGGGGTGTCTTGATTTCGGTCACTTGAGTCACCTCTTTTTAAGTGCAAGTACAGTGTAAATACAGTACAACTACAGTACAGCCTCGGCATGGCGGGCCGCATGACATTGGATATTTACAGCCACCGGCAAACTCGCAATATGAGTTGGATAAACCTCTATATGAACATCTAATGCAGTTACCCGTCCGCCCAAACCCTGTGGCCCTATACCAGTCATATTTACTAGCTCCAAAATTTCCTCTTCAAGCTGTGCTATGTGGGGAATAGGGTTTCTCTCTCCCAATGGACGAAGAAGGGCTTTCTTGGCCAACAAAGCCGATTTTTCCAGATTTCCGCCTAATCCTACTCCTATAACCATAGGGGGACAAGCGTTAGGTCCCGTAGCCTCTACAGTTTCCAATACAAACTTTAATACGCCCTCTTTTCCGTCGGCCGGCTTTAGCATCTTAAGCGCCGAGGAGTTCTCTGAACCCGCCCCTTTAGGTGCCACAATGATCCGGAGGTCAGAACCAGGAACGATATCTACGTGAATTATAGCCGGTGTATTATCGCCTGTATTTTCCCTCATCAAAGGATCCTCTACTACAGACTTCCTCAGATACCCTTTCACATAGCCACGCCTAACTCCTTCATTCACCGCGTCGTAAAGGTTCCCACCTGTTATGCGCACATCTTGCCCTAATTCTAAAAACACTACTGCCATCCCTGTGTCCTGGCATATAGCCTCACCAGTAGAAGCCGCCAAATCTGCGTTTTCCTTTATGATTTGAAGCATCTCCTTACCCAGCGGAGATTCCTCATGAGAAATGGCATCATCTATAGCTTGCCACCAGTCCTTGCCCAACTTCGTACACGCATCTACGCACAAATTCTCTACAACTTTCGTAATTTCGTCAGCGCAGATTTCTTTCATTTGCCACACCACCTGGCATAAATATTATTTTTACAGACTCTGAGTAACTGCCAGCGCACCTGCAAAAGGTGACCCCAAAAGCGTCCATCACTCTAGTCATCATCGTCATCTGGTACCAAAGTAGTCATGCGCCGAGGATCTAGCAGCCGTCTAGCGGTATTCTCATCTAATACTTGAGACTCTACTATCACACTCAGAATATCCTGTCCGGTGTCCATAGCTTTCTTAGCTATCTCAGTTGCCACAGAATGCCCAACTACTGGGGCAAGGACAGTTACCAAACTCAGTGAATTGCGGGCATAGCTTTCGCATCTCTTAGTGTTAAACTCCATATCTTTTATGACCTTGAGAGCAAGAGATTCCATTGCCCTCACCATCATCTCTATACTTTCGAACAAAGCGAAAGACAGCACTGGTTGCATAACGTTAAGCTCAAATTGTCCTGCTGAAGCCGCCAAACTTATAGTTAGATCATTACCATATATCTTAAAACAAACCTGATTAACCATCTCGGGGATGACTGGGTTAATCTTGCCTGGCATAATGCTGGACCCAGCCGCTATGGCGGGAAGTCGTACTTCTGCTAAACCAGCCATAGGCCCTGAAGCCATAAGTCGCAGGTCGTTACAGATCTTAGTAAGGGTGGTGGCTGTAGATTTCATAAGACCAGATACTTCAACCAAAACATCGATGTTCTGAGTAGCGTCTATACGATCTGCAGCAGGTCTTAGGCTATCTATACCGCTGCACTTACGCAGCTCGTCAACTACACATTCAACGTAAAGAGGGTTAGCGTTGATACAAGTGCCAATAGCCGTGCCGCCTAAATTCACAACAGACAAGAGATCCATAGCCTTACGGCCGCGCTCTATATCACGGGCCACAGCAGAAGCCCACGCATTAAGCTCTTGCCCTATGGTTATAGGTACTGCGTCCTGCAAATGTGTCCTGCCAAGTTTTGGCGCATTCTGATATTGAGCCGCTTTTTCTCTAAGAGTATTGCTCAGCAATTCCGCCGCCTTTACGTACCCCTCCAACATACGAATGGCGGCTATACGTATAGCGGTCGGCACCACATCGTTGGTAGATTGCCCTTTGTTCACATCGTCTAGCGGGTGAATCATGTAGTAATCGCCTGGCTTGTAACCTAAAATTTCCAGAGCGCGATTGGCAATCACCTCGTTGGCGTTCATGTTCATGCCCGTGCCGGCTCCTCCTTGTATTGCCTCACCGATAAACTGATCGTGCCACTTGCCCGATATAATCTCATCTGCCGCCTGAACTATGGCTTGCGCCTTTTTGGGCTCTAGTTGACCTGCACGCAGATTAGCCAAAGCAGCCGCTTTTTTTACCATTGCTAGCCCTATGATGAGTTCTGGGTGTAGGCTGTAGCCGCTTACTGTATAGTTTTCCGCCGCTCGAACACTGTTAATGCCATAATAAGCATTAGCAGGCAACGTCTTAGTGCCTAGTAAATCCTTCTCAATCCTAACATCTTCTCTAACTTCCTGTTCCCCAACATCCTGAAGTTCGTTCCCCAACGACACTTTTGTCATCCTTTCTTATATTAAATACTGATCTCAGATGCCAATACCTGCCCTACTGATACCTACTTTTATCTGCTTTCTAGAATGTGCATTACCCAAAAGGCACACACTTTAACGATACACTATCTTTCACCCGATAGCAACGTACCAATCGCGACGCATAACTGCGCGTAACTGCGTATAACTCCGTATAACGACGTAAGGTTACTATACATAGGGTTTTGCCCAATCTCACCAGTTTTCGGGGATTATTACAGTTTTAGTCTCCTTCAAAATCAAACGTATCTACAAACCCCAAACATATTTTCGCTACAACTTGATCATGGTGTAGT
>DGFF01000090.1:7044-9668 GCA_002391545.1 Candidatus Fermentithermobacillaceae bacterium UBA3907
TAGAAGGAATTTGATACTACCGCGGTGAACTTCGTTAGTATCAGACTGGCCACGCCATAAATCCCGCTCCAAGAAGACCAGTCAAATTGTCAAAATATATTCGGGAGGGAAATCAATGCAAAGTAAAAAGGTTGTAGCGGTATTAACCTGCGTCCTTCTTGTCGCTTCGCTGCTCGTAGGCTGCGGAGGGACACAGGAAAAGGAACCATTACCAACGATCCGATTCCTATCAGATGACAGCGAAGCCGCCAAGAAGTATGCACAGGGACTTCAGGAAATCATCAGAACAAATCTAGGTATCGAACTGGTGCTCGAAAATGTCGACTTTAAAACGCGTTTGCAGAAGATGAGGGACCACGACTTCGATCTCGTCTTCGCCGGTTGGGGTGCTGATTACAACGACCCCATGAGTTTCTTGGACCTGTGGGTCACAGACGGACCTTACAACGACGTCGGTTGGTCAAATGCTAGATTCGATGAGCTGATCGCTCAGGCCAAAAAGTCCACAGATCAGAGAGAACGTATGGATTTGATGGCTGAAGCGGAAAAAATCCTTTTGGATGAGGCCCCTATAATCCCTGTTTACTGGCGTCAAAGAAACCTTGCTGAACATCCATGGGTAAAAGGCATCGTTAGAACTGCGTTCGTACCCAGCAACGAGTGGAAGTGGGCATACACTGAAGGAAGACCCGGAGGCGATAACGTACTCAACTTGAACCTTGGCGAAGAACCCCCAGATCTTCAATCGGTGACATGCACCGATACCGTTTCTTTTGACGTGCTCAACGCAGTGCTTGAAGGACTCGTTCGAATGAACCCAGATGGAGCGTATGAAGAAGGCTCTGGAGCAGCCGAAAGTTGGACAATCTCTGAAGATGGATTGGTGTACACCTTTACTATTAAAGATGGTTTGAAATGGTCTAATGGTGAGCCATTAACTGCCCATGACTTTGAATACGCATGGAAGACAGCTGTCGATCCGCGTACTGCTTCTCAGTATAACTACATGCTGTTCTTTATAAAGGGCGCAGAAGACGTGGCCAACGTTGAACTTCCTGATCCCGAGGCTGATCCTGACGCCTATAAAGAAGCTCTTGAGACGTTGCAGGAAGCCATGGATAATATGGGCGTCGAAGCCATTGACGACCTACACCTGGTAGTTACGCTAGAAGCTCCGAGCACATTCTTCTTGAGCCTCTGTGCTTTTACAACGTACTATCCGCTCAACGAAAAAGCCCATAAGGAGTGGGGCGAGCAGTACGCCACAGAACTTGACAAGATGCTCTATTGCGGGCCTTTTGTCATCGACGAGTGGAGACACGGCAGCAAGATGGTATTAAAGAAGAACCCCAATTACTGGGATGCTGAAAGCGTAAAATTGACTGAAATCCACTTTGATATGATCAAAGACATTAACACGCCGATTACCATGTACGAAGCTAACGAACTTGACGTCATAGGAGTCCCTGGAGACTTCATTCCCAAGTTCCAAGCAGAGCGTCCAGACGAATTCAAGCAGCTGCCAGAGGCTGTGTGCTTCTATCTTGAGTGCAATCTGGAACATCCTCTGCTTAAGGACCCCAAGGTCCGGAAAGCTTTGTCCTTGGCTATAGACAGGCAAGAATATTGCGACAATGTCCTTAGAAACTACTCTGTCCCGGCTTATGCATATAATCCGCCTTCAATGCAAGGCGCTGAGCCTGGCGAGATCTTCGTCGAAAAATATCTCAAAGACTACTTGCCTATCAAAGGAGACCCTGAAGAGGCGCAGAAACTTTTCAAGGAAGCTGTTGAAGCCCTTGGTTACGAAGCGCCTACACCTCCTGGAAAGTAGCAATCATCATATTTAGTTTTTAGTATCTAAGAGAGTCTGACGACGAGGAGCCTCGCTTAGGCTCCTCGTCGCCGTAAGGAGGGTATGTAATGGGTCGGTATGTCTTGAAGCGTTTCGGGTTCATGCTTTTGTCCTTGTGGGTAATCGTTACTATCACCTTTCTTCTTATGAACGCAGTTCCAGGAGGCCCTTTCACCAGCGTCAAATTAACGCCATTGGTGGAGAAGCAATTGCAACGTAAATACGGCCTCGATAAGCCAAAGTTTCAACAATACCTTACGTTATTGAAAAACCTGGGCCGCTTTGACTTGGGACTTTCAATACGTGAAAGAGGCCGAAGCGTCAACGATATAATCAAAAATACCTTTCCCACATCTGCTGTGCTAGGAATTGAAGCTCTAGTTTTTGCCGTTACCCTTGGCCTTGCCTTGGGGATCATCGCTTCCTTGTATCGAGGCCAAGCCTTGGACTACGTAGCTATAATCATTGCGGTAATTGGCGTTTCCATACCCAACTTCATTGTAGCGTCAGTCCTGCAATACATTTTCGGATTCAAGCTAGGGATTCTACCAATAGCCAGATGGGAAAGTTTCAAACATACTATACTTCCTGCTTTCGCCTTAGGCCTCGGCACTTTAGCAACTATGACTAGGATGATGAGATCCAGCATGCTGGAAGTGTTAAATCAAGACTACATCAGAACTGCCAAAGCCAAAGGACTTAACTCGGCCCAGATAATCTGGGGTCACGGGGTAAGAAACGCTATTTTGCCCATAGTTACAATTCTTGG
>DGFF01000049.1:0-358 GCA_002391545.1 Candidatus Fermentithermobacillaceae bacterium UBA3907
AGAGCGGTCAAAGTTTATTCCCACGTTTTCTCAGATAAAGGTACTGTAGTTTCAAAAGAGGATCATGCCATTACTTTAGGTGAAAAGTGGAGCACATACCAATTGACGCCAGATGTTTTAGTAGAGCGCCCTGGGGAAAAAGGGTTGTCAGGAAATATTGACATTGGGGATACAGTAACAGTATACGGTGCTTCTCATGATGACATACGATATGTTTACGTTGAGCGTTCTTCAAGCTATGCGGCTTCCTTTGAATGTTACTTAGTCCATAGTGAAAATGGCACTATCTTTTACGGCGAAAATTCGGTTTTATCTCTAAAAATGAAGGATGCCATAGACGTCATAGATCACGCAGGAC
>DGFF01000049.1:642-4853 GCA_002391545.1 Candidatus Fermentithermobacillaceae bacterium UBA3907
CTGATGTATCTTTGGAAGGACGAGTTGCATCTTTCGTAGGACCTGTTGTAACAATTATACCTTCATGGGAGGATTTAATGATATCCCATGACACTGTAGTTTTTCAGGGGAGCAATAGAAGGCCTTTTTATGACTTGGAAGTGGGCGATACTGTTATGGTTGCAGGTCCATCTGATTCAGAAATAGGATTCATTTTGATTCAAGATAGGATGACGTTCGAGAGCGCAGCAGAGGGATTCATTGGATCCTCTAGTGGAAGCAAAGGGCGTGTATTTTACAAAATAGAGGGTCACAAAGACCTTATTCCCCAGATGATTTCACCTGATTTGAATTTCATTTACCTAAAAGAGCGCATAATTGTGCCGTGTAAAGATATGAAATGGGGAGACAAGGTAAAACTTTGGCTGGATGGGAGAGATAATCCTGTCTGGTGCGAGATTTTGGAGAAGAACGAACTAAATCTCTACGGACATTACCTTGGCGAAAAAGGAGATCTACACTACTTCTCCGGTTTCATAGGGCTCAAGCCATCTGAAGATATAACAGTTGTTGGGGTTTCTAAATTCGATGAAATAGGTGTGGGCTCAACTGTTTATATCGGAGGGCAGGGCAATATTATGAATTACGTAGAAATCGACAAACTTTGTGAACCTTTGTGGTGGATACACGGCGATATTCTCAATTTAGACAAGTCATCTATTACGATTTTAAGCACTCGTTATGGGGTGATTAATTATCTGTTTGCAGGAGACGTAGGGTATGTGGATTGGGCCGCGAAAAAAGATGGTAAGGTAGCAGAACTGGAGCCTGGCGATGATGTTAAAATAGGAATCGATGTGGAAGAGCGAGCGGTCTTCGTTGAGAAAACTGGTTCCCCACGATTTAGAATCGACGGTACTATAACCGCGATATCTAATAGAACGATAACTGTTACCGGAGACTACGGAACCCTTCAGGTAGTTGTGAACAAGAATGCTGCAGTTTACAAGGGAGGAGAAATCCAAACTTACTCGGCGTTAGCAAAAGGCGATAAGGTCATGGTCTCGGGATACAGCGCCGACAGCATAGACTTGGTAGTATGTGGAAAGTAATGAAGCATGGGGACGGTTCTCGTGCTTCCTTTTCATGATTTTATCCCCATTAGTGCAACACAAAGGCAACATTAAAAGTGAGACTAATAACACACTAACCACGCAAGAAGTGCTATAATTATCCGCTGGTGAATGTTTACAATGTTGTGCAGAGAGAAGTTATGCAACTGTAGTGGTGATAAAGTATGGATATTCGAAATGTAGCGGTAATTGCCCACGTAGACCACGGGAAAACTACTTTAGTAGATGCCTTGTTGAGGCAAACCGGGGTATTTCGTTCCAATCAAGTTGTTCAAGATAGGATTCTTGACTCAGGTGATCTGGAAAGGGAGCGGGGAATAACTATCTTGGCCAAAAACACATCAATAATGTATAAAGGTGTGAAAATTAACATAGTTGATACCCCAGGTCACTCCGATTTCGGCGGTGAAGTAGAGCGGATTTTAGGCATGGTGGACGGGGGTTTGCTTCTAGTAGACGCGTGTGATGGACCAATGCCTCAGACCAGATTCGTCGTGCAAAAAGCGTTGGAACGCGGCCTCAAATTGGTGCTTGTCATAAATAAGATCGACAGGCCTGATCAGCGAATAAACGAGGTTTATGAAGAAGTGTTTGACCTTTTGGTGAACCTTGGAGCTCAAGACGATGACGTAGATTTTCCAGTGGTGTATACCGATGCTAAGAGAGGGTTCGCAACTATGGACCCGAAAGTTGCGAAAGAGTATCCCAAACTGATCTCCAAGCCTGGCTTACCTTGCGACATTTCTCCAGTGTTGGATGCCATAATTTCACGTATTCCTCCTCCTCGTGTCGACGCTCACAAGGGCCTTCAGATGATGGTTAGTGCGGTAGTTCATGACGATTACCTAGGCAGGATAGGGATTGGAAAGGTGAGCGCTGGCACCCTAAAAAGAGGAGATCGAGTTTGCGTATGTAAGGCAGATGGGACTGAACAGGTTGCAGAAATAGGCACGTTGTGGGTTTTTCAGGGTCTTACAAGAACGGAAGTGCTCCAAGTAGATGCTGGGGATATCGCTCTAGTTTCGAAAATAGATGATATTGATATAGGAGATACCATTGCCGATCCCAACGATCCTGTGTCCATTCCACGTGTGCGTGTTGAGGAACCTACAATTGTGGTAAATTTTAGGGTAAACGATAGTCCTTTTGCTGGAACTGAAGGTCAGTACGTGACGTCTAGGCACCTTGGCGAAAGGCTTTTGCGGGAGGCAAAAAAGGATGTGAGTCTGAAGGTAGAATCTACCTCTGAACCTGATTGTTTCAGGGTTTCGGGGCGGGGGGACCTTCATTTATCTGTTCTTATGGAGACTATGAGGCGCGAAGGGTACGAAATGGCAGTTTCCAGGCCTGAAGTCATTTTACGAGTTGAGAATGGTAAGCCTAGAGAACCTGTCGAGTATTTGACTATAGACGTTCCAGAGATGTATATGGGGAGCGTCATGGAAGAGTTAGGACCAAGAAAAGCGGAATTTGTTGATATGCACCAGGAGGGTGATGGAAGAGTGAGGTTAAACTTCCTTATCCCAACCAGGGGTATTTTCGGTTTGAGACAGGCTTTGCTTACGCTTACCAAGGGAACCTCAATAATGCATCATGTTTTTGACACTTACGGCGAATATGCAGGAGACATAGCCGTTCGGCGTTCAGGCGCTATGATCGCATGGGAAACTGGGATGGTTACTGCTTATGCCGTAAAAAACGCAGAGGAACGCGGATGCCTGTTTGTGAGCCCGGGTGACAGGGTTTATGCAGGTCAAGTAGTGGGAGAACATTGTAGATCAATGGATTTGGATATCAACTTGTGTAAGAAAAGACACCTTTCCAACGTGAGAGCTGCTGCTTCCGAAGAGCTAGTTAAACTTAGCCCACCTAGAAAGATGAGTCTTGAAGAAGCGTTGATTTGGATCAAAGAGGACGAACTGTTGGAAGTCACTCCGAAATCTGTGCGTATAAGAAAGGCGATCTTAGATAGGCAAGACCGATATAGGGCGAGAACGTCTCACCCAATGAGTGAGGCGGGACCGGGCGATTAGCCTAGGTAAAATCGATGATTAATACGAATTTGTTGTTGCACCTTGCGAAGGATGCCCATCTCCTACCTTTTTTGTGTTATAAAGATATTGTGCTAAGCATCACCGATGGATCGATTCTCAGTGAACCAAGTGAAACAAAAGAGGGGCCATACAATGGAAACTAAGTACGTGTTAGATCCAATATACCAGCTCACATGGGACGAGGTTATGACAGCTTGCAAATCCATTGCCCTAGAGGCAAGTTCGACCTTTGGTCCTAATGT
Source organism: Candidatus Fermentithermobacillaceae bacterium UBA3907 (assembly GCA_002391545.1). Classification (GTDB taxonomy): domain Bacteria; phylum Bacillota; class Sulfobacillia; order Fermentithermobacillales; family Fermentithermobacillaceae; genus UBA3907. The sequence continues at coordinate 4,051 of DGFF01000049.1, forward strand.
TGTCGTAGGTATCGCAAAGGGAGGCTTGATCCCCGCTACAATTATTGCGTCTATCCTTCAGCTGGATATTTTTCCGTGTGTGGTAACGCGCAAGAGACGGGGAAGGATAATATATGATAAACCCGAAGTTATCGTTTCCGTCAGCGAAAAGGTAAAAGGACAGCGAGTTCTCATCGTTGACGAAATGGTTATGACAGGGGAGACCATGCGAATTGTCTCAAGCGAGTGCACAAAACTGGAGGCCAGGTCTATAAAGACTGCCAGCATTTGGGTTTGGACAGAGAGCTGGAAGCCCAGCTTTGCTTATATGGAGAGCCCCGGGTACGTAATGTTTCCTTGGGATTACGAGGTCTTGGTTGCAGGTGAGTTTGTTTTGAACCCTTTGTACCAGGAGTACATAGATTCTGTGGAGATGATGGATGATTGGAAAATGTGAACTTAGTCACTCTTGAGGATGTTAAAAAGGATCAGACGATTCAGACATACATAAACTTGGGCAACGATTATCTGGCTGCTTTAGGTTATACGGATCATGGGTTGAGGCATGCCTCCCTTGTGTCTGCTATTGCAAAGAATGTCCTCGAAAGGCTCCATTTCCCCGAGCGCGAGCAGGAACTTGCAGGTATAGCCGGGTACCTTCACGATATAGGCAATGTAGTTTCTAGATTCTATCACGCCCAAGTGGGGGCTGTCTTAGCCGAAAGAATTTTACTGGATATGGGAATGGCGCCAACAGAAGTAGCTGCCGTAATGGGCGCCATAGGCAGCCATGATCCAGAAGAAGAATGCCAGGCGGTTTCGGC
>DGFF01000049.1:4871-11195 GCA_002391545.1 Candidatus Fermentithermobacillaceae bacterium UBA3907
AAATGACGACAAGGTGATTTCTTTGCACCTTACCATTGATACTAACATTGCTCCGGTTATGGAGTATTTTGAGATATTTCTTACAAGGATGATGGCTTGTAAAAGAGCTGCCGAGTTTTTGGGGGCTACTTTTGAACTGAACATAAATAAGACTAAGCTGCTTTAATCCTTTCATAATTGATTGCAGGCGAGATTGTGTTCTAAGTGGTTCTGTGTGCGGGATATGAATCTGTATTTGCTAGAGAGGGGAGAGTACGGTTTGAAACTTTTAGATGAAAAAGGCCGTCTGTTTGGGAAAATTAGCATTATCGACCTTATTGTTATCGTAGCAATAGTCGCATTGGTTGTGTGGTTTGGCTATTCCATGTTTGGTAAGAACCTTAGAACTAATGTAGCGCAAAGGGAAGAAGAAACTGAGTTTGTCCTTGTAGCTGCTGGAATGAGGCCTACTACAGCTGAGGCCATAGCCAAAGGCGGGAAAGTATTTGAGTTTAAAACCGGTGCCTTGATTGGCGAAATTGCAGGTGTTCGAACCGAGCCAACAGATATATGGCTGTTGGAAGGGGATGGACGATGGGTCCGTACTCAGGCGAAAGATAGGGTGGATGCTTATGTGACTGTGCGCGGAACTGCTAGGATAGGAGAAAATGTCATTACAATGAATGGTGTTGAGATAAGAGTAGGGGGCAGCCTTGGACTGAAGACGAAGTTTGCAACGTTTCAAGGCTACGTTATGCAGATGGATTTGGAATTAGGAGGCACACCGTAGTGGACAGCACGGCGACTGTTACACACGAGACCGTTCCAGGAAGTCTTGGCTCAGCCGAGATTTATGAAAATAGCACGGCCCTTGGTTTTCTACAGCGCTTACATAACCGGGTTGAATCCGGCGTGATTAGTTTCTTTCTCTGGTTTGACCAGTCCTTCAGGTGTAGTTTTGTAGGGACTGTGCTGGTTAGCGTCAAGGAGGCCCTGGAACGTTGGGTTCCTTCGAGTATTTGCGCAAGAGTTATAAAATGGGTTTTAAGTGTGTGTCTGCTTCCTAGTGATTCAGCATTTGGAGAGGGGACTCTTATAGGATTATCCTTGGCAATAGGCATCTTCTTACCAACTGCAGTCCAGATGATCTGCTTTGCAGCTGTTGTTTTCTTATTGCTATGGAGGCGAACAGTAAAATACAGTGAGCCAGAAAATAAAGTTCTTCCAAATCTTCCGTTTACATTCTGTCTTCCTTTGATAATACTGTTTTTGTTTGTAGTAGGGGCTACTATAGCGTCGGTTGTGCCTGCTGACAGTTTTAAGAACCTGGTTTTCTGGTGCTTCAGCGGATTGGCCTTTCTATTTGCATTTGACATATCCTTCAAAGGAGGCGAAGAAAATATTATTTGGCCAGTGCTGGCTGGAGCTAGTCTATCAAGTCTTTTAGGGATCTATCAGTATTTCTCAGGCAGGTATACCCCTGAAGCGTGGGTAGATCCTAAATTTCAAGACGAACTCGTTAGAATTGTAGGTACTTTTACCAACCCTAACTATTTTGCAGAGATGCTGGGACTAACTTTGCCATTGGCATTGGCTCTCTTGATAAGGAATAAGGATATAAGGGATAAAGGCATAATGCTAGTATATGCCGGGTTACAGGCAATAGCCTTGATTTTTACCTGGTCACGAGGAGCATGGCTTGGTTTCCTAGCGTCATTTGCCATTATGGCGATTCTGTTCGACAAAAGATTGCTGGTAGTAGGTTTGGTCGCGGTGGTTGTAATTGTCGCTTTAGCACCGCCGATTATTCTGGAGAGATTCTTGTCTTCTTTTAGTCTTGAAGATAGTTCCAACGCATACAGAGTCTCTGTCTGGCGTGGATCCTGGGCCTTATTGAAGGACAATCTTTTTAGGGGTATTGGTTTAGGGGCAAAAGCTTTTTCTCAACTTTATCCTGAGTATATGATAATACAGACACCTTCTTTCCATTCTCACAATTTGTACATCCAGATAATTATCGAAATAGGGCTTTTCGGGTTTATTGCGCTGGCGTGGTTCTTGATTGTTAATATTTGGCACTGGCTTGGAGCATTGCGCATGACTGGAGGGAAAGGACTGGAGAGGTGGAAACAAACTGCTATCTTAGTTGCATGTATGTCGGCGATAGCGGGTAATCTGATTCAGGGAATAATAGAGTATACCTGGTATAATCCCCAGGTAATGCTGGTATTTTGGGCCTGGCTTGGTGTGTCCACAGGAGTTGCATCAAGTCTTAAAAGCGCACGCGGTGATGGAATAGAACTGTAGGATTTAAAGACTGTAGGACTTCAAGATCGATTGGCGGTATTTTGTTCATGAAGATTCTTCACATAATAACGGATACTAACATAGGTGGGGCCGGCCGTTACTTGGTAAACTTGGTCACACAACCTGCGTTTTCTGATATGGATGTAATCATTGCCTGTCCTGATGGTGACCTCGGAGATGTCCTCGACTCTATTTCAGTTCAGAGAATACCTGTAAGCGGTAGAGACATATCGTTTTCACTGTCATTTACTTTAGAACTGTTCAAACTCATAAAAAGTCTTAAACCTGATGTAGTACATACACACTCCTGTTTATCGGGGAGATTGGCAGCCAAGAGCCTTGGAGTTCCTGTCATATATACAAAGCATGGCGAGGTTTTGGATTCATCTGGAAACTTCGTAAAGAGACTTGGCTACAAGTGGGCGTCTATGTTGTTATCGGACAGGGTTATTGCCATATCTAACCATGTAGCGCAACAACTTATCGAGTTGGGAGTAAATCCTGCTAAGATTACAGTTATATACAACGGAATTCAAATTTCCGAGTTCAAACCCAAGAATTTTGATCAAACCTACAATCAAAAAGAACGTGATGAGATTACAATTGGCACCCTTGCTAGATTGGATCCAGTTAAGCGACTGGATGTACTGATAGAAGCGGCCAGGATTGTAGTCAATTCTCTCCCCGAGGCCCGATTCGTTATAGGCGGTGCGGGTCCCATGGAACAGGCATTGCTTCAAAAAATCCAAGATCTGAAATTAGAAACCTATGTTAAGATGGTAGGCTTCGTAGAAGATGTGCCTGCTTTTTTGGCGGGACTGGACATTTTTGCGTTATCGTCTGATTCAGAAGGGTTAGGTCTTGCAGTTATTGAAGCCATGGCTCAAGGACTTCCGGTTGTGGCCACTGCAGTAGGCGGAGTTATCGAAGTAGTTCAAGATAATGTAACAGGTTTCCTGGTTCCGCCTGGAAATCCTAGAGATATGGCACAATGCCTTGTGAGACTGGCAATAGATCCTCAGATGGCAGCCCACATGGGACGAAACGGTAGAAAAAGAGTTGAAGAACTATTTGATGCTAAAGTGATGGCCCAAAAGACTGTGGAAGTATATGAAGAAGTGGTATCTGCAAAGTCGTGAAGCAATGAAGCAAAGGGGACGGGGGTTCTTGCTTCGTTTTGCTCCCTAGAACTGTTTGAATTGTGCTTGGTATAGATTGGCGTACTGTCCGCCGAGAGCCACTAGTTCTTCGTGGGTGCCTGTTTCTGTTATCTGCCCTTCTTCCACCACCATTATTCGGGTAGCCCATCTTACAGTTGATAACCTATGGGCAATTATGAAGGAAGTCCTACCTTGCAACAGGCTCTTCAAAGCAGTTTGAATTAACTGTTCTGTTTCAGGATCAACGTTAGACGTAGCTTCATCTAGAATCAGTATCCGGGGATCAGCCAGCACCGCCCTGGCAAATGCGAGAAGCTGGCGCTGCCCAGCCGAAAGGTTGGCGCCTCTTTCTGTAAGCTCAGAATCGTAACCATCAGGCAAAGATTCGATCAGATCCTTAATGCATGCAGCTTCCGTCGCTCGCTCCAGTTCTTCCATAGTAGCATCAGGTTTTCCTACTAGAAGGTTATCTCTTACCGTCCCGGAAAAAATCAAAGTATCCTGCAGGACTATGCCTAGTTGGCGCCTATAAGATGGCATAGCTACGGCCGACAGATCGTACCCATCGACTAAAACTTTTCCCGAAGTAGGCAAGTAGAACCGTGCTAGGAGATTTACGATTGTGGTTTTCCCGGCGCCGGTTGGGCCAACTAGCGCAACGATTTCGCCGGGTTTAACCCTGAAGCTTACATTTTTCAAAACAGGCTCTTCCGGTTTGTAGCCGAAGAACACGTTATCAAAAACCACTTCCCCTTTTATAGCAGGGAGATAGATAGTCCCATGGTATTTACTTTTATGTTCTCGAAGATCTGCAGTTTGCTTCGGTAGCGCAACAAGAACCGAATTGTCCTCTTTGTTCCATTTGTCGGAGGGGAAATGGGTTAGATTCGATATATCCAAAGATCCAATCTCTGGTTCTAAGTCAAGTATGGTAAACACCCTTTCTGCAGACGCCATTGCCGAGAGGATCTGACTCCAGAACCTGGAGAGAGTGCTTATGGGAGACCAGAATTTGCCAAGATAGTTCACAAAAGCCCAAACAAGGCCAATCGTCATGGTTCCTTTTAGCACACCGTTGGCGCCGTACCAGATCACTATAGCGGTTCCTACTGCGCCGATAATATCGGTGAGGGGCCAAAACGCCTGGTCAAGACGTATAGCCCTCATGTACGAATCCAGATACTGTTGGTTGTATTTCCTAAATGTTTCGCTATTGGCTTCTTCGAAGCCATACGCTTGTATTACGGCCAATCCTTGCACCGTTTCATTTAGATGGGCATTTATGCTCCCAGTGGCTTTTCGGGTATCTCCCCATGCGTCTTCAAGCACCCATCGCACTTTTGTCAGCACAAACGCAAGCACAGGGACGGTTATGAAAGACATAAGCGCCATTTTCCAATCTAGGTACACCATGATGCCTACGATTCCGAAAAGAGAAATTACTTGGGTTATCATATTTATCATTCCTGAGGCCGCTAGATTGCCTATGTGGTTTACGTCATTTGTGATCCGTGAGACTATTTTCCCAACAGGTCTGTGATCAAAGAAAGAAAATGGTAAGGTCTCTATATGCGCGAACAAGTTTTGGCGCAAATCATAAAGGACCTTCTGGCCCAAGAAATTGAGTTGCTTTATCTGTATTCGCGATGTAAAAAGGTGAATTACGCGCATAATGACAAGGATTGAAAGGACTGCGATCAGGGTTCCCCCATCTCTGTTTGCGATACCGTCATCTATGGCTTTTTTGAACAAGAGCGGTTCTACAAGGCCGATCACGATGCCTGTGAGAGTGAGTAATGATACTGCAATTACAGTTTTTCTGTAAGGAGCGGCATAATCCAGTATCCTTTTTAGATACTCAATATTAAAAGGGCGCTCTTCGGCATCTTCTTCGATTAAGTCAAGATCGTATTCTGACATATGGTTGCGAAGAATTTACAGCAATATCCACGGCCTTCATGGCTATTAATCGCTGCCCTTCGCTTTACATCTCCTTTCCAAATCGTTGTCATCTATCCCGGCCAGTTCGAGGTTGAGGGCTCGTTCAACGTCTTCTTCTGCAAACTGACTTTCGAAAAGATTCCTGTAAAACCCAGGCTGGGACAAAAGCTCCAGGTGAGTTCCGATCTGGGCAATTCGGCCTTTACTTAGAATCACTATTTTGTCCGCTCTCCTAATGGTAGACAACCTTTTTGCAATTATTAGCGAAGTTCGTCCTTCCATAACTTTATCCAGGTTTTCTTGGATAAGAAATTCCGTTTCCGTGTCTACGCTGGACGTGGCCTCATCCAAGATTAGTATCTGTGGATCAATCAACAGCGCTCTGGCCAGAGCCACCCGTTGTTTCTGGCCTCCTGAAAGGCCGATGCCCCTTTCTCCTAACTCCGTATCATACCCCTTTGGGAACTCCATTATGAAAGAATGCGCTTGAGCAAGTCTGGCAGCTTCCATGATTTCCTCTAATGAGGCGTCCGGCTTTCCTAGGGCGATGTTTTGTCTCACTGTTGCGGAAAATAGGAAGTTTTCTTGAAATACGATGCCTATGTTCCTTCGCAAAGATTTCAGGGATACTTCCCTTATATCATGACCGTCTAGAAGAATTTTCCCAGATGTCGGATCTACGAACCTAGGTATCATGTTTGCCAAGGTAGATTTACCCGAACCTGTCCCGCCTACTATGGCAACTGTTTCGCCTGGGAGTATTTGGAAGCTCACACTATCCAAAGTTTGCCTTTCATCTCCAGGGAATGAGAAAGACACGTTTTCAAACACCAAGTGGCCTTCAACGTGGTCAAGATATATGGGAGCCGCACAGTCACGGATCTCAGTTTCTTCATCTAGGATCTCGAAAAGACGAGGCGCAGCCGCCAAAGCCTGT
>DGFF01000049.1:11412-12163 GCA_002391545.1 Candidatus Fermentithermobacillaceae bacterium UBA3907
TGACTAGCCATCCCAAGGTACGTACTGGGTAAATCAGGCTCCAAATAAGAGAATAGAAGGCAAATAATGTACCCATGCTCATTTGGCCCGTGAGTACGAGGTAGCCTCCATACCCGATCATAATGACCACTGACAAATCGCTGAAAAAGTCGAGCATTGGCTGGGCTTTGGCTTCGACATTGGCCCTTTCCATATTGGATCTGTAGTGTTCATAGTTTTTCCTTGCGAACTTTTCTATTTCACCAGGCTCATGTGCAAAAGCTTTGATCACTCTTATTCCCGTGATGTTCTCCTGAAGAACCTCAGTTAGTTCACCCATTCTTTCTCGCACATGTTTCCAGGCAGGTCTTATTGACTTATCAAACCACAAGACCGTTCTAAACAAAAAGGGGAACGTTAGTACGCTGGCAATCATAAGACGCCAGTTTAGGTATGCCAGATAGCCGCTTACTCCAATTGTCATGGCTATCATGTTCACCAAAAGAAGAGCGCCCCACCCGATAAAATTCTGCACAGAGTCTATATCACTGGTGAGCCTGGCCATTATTTGTCCCGTTCCCATAGTTGTGAAATACGATGGTGGGAGCGTTTGGAGATGATCGTGAACATCCTGCCTTAGTTTAAATATAACCTTTTGGCCTATCAGTTCGGACAAGTACCACTGTATGTAAAGAACGGCTCCTTTTACGCACGCAACTCCTATGAAACTCAGGGACAAGGCAAAAAGCAAGTCAAGGTTCCCATTGGGTAC
>DGFF01000049.1:12463-12927 GCA_002391545.1 Candidatus Fermentithermobacillaceae bacterium UBA3907
AAAAGGATCCAGTGCGGCTTTAAGTATCCAAGAAGCCTCTTTAGATTCGACATAATACTCTTGCTCCTTCAATCACCTGAGTTGAAAACTGTAAACGGAGACTAGCGAAAGCGGTGTAAAGAGGTGTTTCAGATACATTGTCCGCTTTGCGCATTCACCGCATGTGATACGCACTCATTTATATCATTAACCAACACATAATGCAATACGTAAAGCAAAAGAAGAAGCAAAGGGGACGGGGGTTTCTGCTTCAGAAGCAAAGGGGACGGGGGTTTCTGCTTCATAGCAATTCAAAATGGTTATAGTATGCCTGCCAAAAGGGGGAAAAGTAGGATTTTCCAATAAAGAGAACCTCCAGAACGCGCGTTTTCCGCAACTGGAGGTCCTCTAATATCTTGACTTCATTAATTTCCGTAGGTCCTCAAATCATTTATGAGGGTTTCTAACGTTTCTTTGGCATCACC
>DGFF01000049.1:13039-13709 GCA_002391545.1 Candidatus Fermentithermobacillaceae bacterium UBA3907
AAGATCTCACCTGGAGTCTTCTTGCCAATTGCGTCAGAAGCTGCTGCAGCGTCTTGAGCACCTGCTACTTCCGCTTCCCTGGGCTCACCCGCCTGTGCCCTCTTTAGGCTTTGTATTAGCATATCTAACGTTTCTTTGGCATCACCCAAGAGCATGTACACGTGGTCCATCTCGTAAAGGGGATTCTCTACTCCTGAATATCCAGGCTGGGTATCCAAATTACACACGATGACATGCTTAGCTTCATCCACATTTAAGATAGGCATACCGTAAATTGGAGTGCCTTCTGCAGTGTTAGCCGCAGGGTTCACCACGTCGCACGCCCCTACCACTATGGCAACATCAGTTTCAGGGAATTCAGGATTTATGTCATCCATCTCGCACAGTTTTTCGTAAGGCACATCCACTTCAGCAAGAAGCACGTTCATATGACCAGGCATTCTTCCTGCTACAGGGTGAATGCCGAATTTCACTTCTGTCCCTCGTTCCTCTAAAAGGTCCATAAGCTGTTTAACGTGGCTTTGCGCTTGAGCTAGGGCCATACCGTATCCAGGAACAATTATCACTTTCTTAGCTTCTGCCAAGATCTCACCTGGAGTCTTCTTCTCAGGAACTTGTGGCTCAGGTGGCTCGGCTGCAATTTCTTCGTCAGGTTTGGCAGCTGCTCGAA
>DGFF01000136.1 GCA_002391545.1 Candidatus Fermentithermobacillaceae bacterium UBA3907
TTGCTCTAGGCTACAAAGTGCTCTTTCTTACCGCTCTAAAACTGTCATCGCAACTTTACCCTCTTCTAACTGATGCCACATTTCAACGAGGACTGATCGTTTGGGTAAGTACCTAAGCCTGGACAAAACTGCTTCCAGTCATTTCTTCCAGGGTAAACAATCAAGCATACGAGCGTTAGTCTGTAATCATGACCAACAATAGACCTTTTCAAAAATGGTCTCGGGTGTTCTACGATGCAGTAATCGTTACAGCCATTCTTGACCGGGTTTGGCACCATGCTCATATCTTTAATATTAAAGGGGATAACTACCAAACTACGCGAGCATATGCAAACCGAAGAAAAGAAGGTGGGGAATTTCGACCTGATTTATCAAGGAGCGGCGTTTCACTTTATACCTGCAGAAATTGGATATCCTAAGGCGCCGGAATTGTTAAAAAGCGGTGGAGCAAGTGCTTTGTTTTAGAATAAGCCTTCTGTGAACAAGGCGGGACGATCCTTTGCAACAAGCTAAGGCCCAGTTAGAATATGACACTGCCAGATATCAGGGGTCAAATGCGCGCTTTCAGAGGTAGGTTCATAGATATTACGTTTAACCTATATCATTCAACTAGGAAGTTATCTAGCCGAGGGCGTTTTACATATAATTGTTGACTGGATCTTTCGCCGCTATAATATGCCTCTAATGAATTAGCCTGGGTGGTGTCGGGACGTCCTGTGGACCAATGCAAATCGCCCTTTTTGCGGAAGTATCTATGACCCCCATAATTATACACGCGCACGGAGTAGGATCTTTCCCCTCTGGTATAATACCTGCCATTTCTATTCACCTCCCTAATTAGTGATAACTAGTACGCACCCAACGTGCCTCTCTTGATGCTGTCTTTTTCAAACGCTCTGAAAACAAATAGGCCGACCAAAAAGAGGGCAAAAGAGCATACTAGGAAAAGGAACATGGGAACATTAATCGTGTCCTCAAATCCCGGTATCAAGGCATGTCTAGTGCGTATGAGTCCCTGAGTGAATGGGAACAATCTGGCTAAAGGCGAAAATGTACCAGTCATGTCATAATCTATTGGCATTACGCCAAGTGCAAACAGCAGTATAAATAGCAAATTGCTCAGCATTCCTACCTGCTTGAATCTTATCGTCAACCCTCCTAAAATAAGTCCCAACCCAAACATTCCAAAAGATGCGATAAGGGAATTTAAGACAAGAATACCTATGTGCCACTCGATGGGAAATTTGAAAATCAGAGATAGGATTCCTGCAGAAATAAACGTACTTATTAAGGTGCTTAGGTAATTTGGCAGGAACCTTGTGCATATTACACCGCTTACACCCAACGGGCTAAGCGCTATGTTATCTATAACTCCGACCTGTCTCCAACCTTCCACTTGAGATTGAGCTAGTCCCAGACTAACCATGCCAAGGAAAAAGTATATGAAACCAATTAGTTTGCCAGCGTTGCTCAGCTGCAAAACAGATTCAATTTCTTCCCCATATGCTACAGCAGGCATGGATATGAGTACTACACCTGCCATTACTATGAGATTTGTGATAAAAGTTATTAGGGTGCTAAAAAAGTAGCGTTTTTTGAACCTAATGTCTATCCGGAATTGTTCTAAAGAAACTAGAAGAAAAGTCTTAATGGTTGTCATTTGTAACTACCCCTTCCGCAAACAACATTTGATAGCATTCTTTTAAGCTGGGTCGGACTACTTCGAGAGCTACCACTTCTAACAACTCGTCTAACGCAAACTTCATGAGCTCATTCATAGATGTAGAATTGCTGTCCACTATCAGTTCTGCCATATTATTGGGCAAATCTGTCTTGAAGGATTGTATGCCAGAAAGTCTTGCATAAGGATCGAAATCATCAGATTCTGGCAGTCTGAACGTGAATTTGTAATTTTGTTGCTGGAACATCCAGCGCACCTCTTCTATAGAGCCTCTTAGAATAAGTCTGCCGTTAGATATAAATGCAGCTTCGTCGCACAAATCTTCCATAAAGTCCATCTGATGTGAAGTCACTAAAATCGCGCAGCCCTTTTCTCTTGCTAACCATCTCAGTCTCTTGACCAAATCGAGGCTGGCTTCAACGTCCATCCCTACGTTAGGCTCGTCGAGAAGGATGATTTTAGGATCGGTGACAAGGGTGCAACAAAGGCTAAGTTTTTGTCGCATACCTGTAGATAAAGCGTTTGCAAGGGTCGAACGTTTGTCTTCTAGGTCGAAAAACTCTGTGAGCTCGTTTCCTTTGCTCTCTAACTGACGGCGATCCTGAATTCCCTTTAAGAGCCCCCAGTACTCGATGTTTTCCATAACGGTCATATTTTGAAAAATTCCCTTACCTGGTTCGAGGAGCACGCCTATATCTTTTAAAACTTGCGATTTATACTTGCTTATGTCTTTTCCTAACACTTTCACTTGGCCTGAATCTGGAGTTAAAAGGCCACAGGATGCCCTTACAGTTGTCGTTTTACCTGAACCGTTTGGACCTAAAAGGGCAAGTATTTTCCCTTGTTGCATATCCAAACTCAGGCCATCTAACGCCACAACTTCGTTTTTGCCTGCTTTAAATGTCTTGGAGACATTATGCAGTTCAAGTGCGTTCATCATCTTTCCATCTCCCACTTTCCACTTATTCTCTTATGACTGAAGGCATGTTAGGAATAGGGCTGGATGTATTTGCAAACCTATTAGAGCCCATCGATTGATACATATAGGATATCAACAACATCCAACAGTTGCTCCACAACTTCCTCGTTCAACAGAATTCCATTGGTCTTAATCATTTGCAGAATTGCTATGATATCTGGATGCAGCAAAGGCTCGCCGCCACTTACAGTGACGCTTTTGACACCTGCTACTGCCAACAGTTCTATTGCTTTTCTGGCTACATCTAAATCCATACACTTGTAAGTAGCAGTCGGATCATAGTAGCATGTTTTGCACCGCAGATTAGAACCGTCACAAATATGTAAATACGCGGACTGAATATCGCACGTCGTACAGACCTGAGCATCACTCGATTCAGTATCGGCTATTGTATCCATTTTCTAATAAATACTCTACAAATTCCATGAAATCGGGTATTTCTGACTTAAAATTTGTAGAATCCGGGCAATCCAAAATTGGCAATAGTTCATTATAGTAAGCATTCACTGTTTTTTATCCAGTTCCCTGGTCTGAGATTGTGTATTACGGAATATTCGCGAAAGACGACGATTTCCACATAATCTGGAAAATGAAACACCTTTC
>DGFF01000072.1 GCA_002391545.1 Candidatus Fermentithermobacillaceae bacterium UBA3907
AGATGTGTATAAGAGACAGGTACTAGAGGCAAACGAAATTGGGATCCGGATAACAGAAGGCTATATGTTAGAACCCAGGAAGAGCGTAACCGCTATGGTTGCGTGGTTGAAACCATCAGATTTAGACAACATCTGCAGTGAACCATTTACATCCTTAGGTTGCGACCTATGCGGTTACGACTCGTGCAAATTTCGGTATAAGGAAAGCAGGGGAAAAATTGAAAAGGGATGAGTTTAAGAGATATCTAGATCAAGGGGTTTTAGCAGGTGACGGTGCCATGGGTACTTTTCTCCAGGCGCAAGGCAGTCTTAAGGCAGGAGATTGCCCGGATGTGCTTAACCTTACTCACCCAGAGGTGGTTAGAAGCGTTCATGGGAAATACGTAGAAGCAGGCAGCCGCATTATCCAAACGAACACCTTCAGCGCTAATAAGGTAAAACTAGATTCATTTGGGTTATCAGACAAAGTTTGGGAAATCAATAGGTTTGGCATGGAATTGGCAAAAGATGCGATCTCGTCTCATTCACGACATTGCCTTATCGCAGGTACCATAGGACCTACTGGGCAACTATTGAGTCCCTTCGGTCCCCTTTCATTTTCTGAAGCAGAGCGAGTTTTCTGGGATCAGGCACGTGTTTTGATTGAAGGCGGAGCCGACATACTTTTGATCGAGACTATGTCAGATCTGCATGAGGCAAAAGCGGCGGTTGTAGGCGCAAAACGAGCAGGGGGCACGTCAATCCCAATTATTTGCTCTTTTACTTACACTAGGGAATTGAGAACCTTGACCGGAGCTGACCCAGAGACGGTTGCCACTACCCTTGAGGGTCTCGGAGTAGACGCTATTGGGGTTAACTGTGGTTTCGGCCCTGATCTTGCTCGGGAAGTGTTGAAGCGCCAATATAAGGTGACCGACGTTCCACTGTTAGTTCAACCTAACGCTGGACTGCCAATTTTGAGTGGAGGAAAGACTGTATACCCGCTAGGCCCTGAATCTTTTGCGGAATATGTTGAAAGTTTGGTTTCAGCAGGGGCGAACATCGTAGGCGGTTGCTGCGGAACTACACCTGCTCATATCCGCCTAGTTGCAGATATATTAAAAGACTGCAAGCCTTTACCTCGGCAAAAACCTGGATTTTCCAAATCAGCTGGGACTGCTAGAACAATTTACATAGGAGATGCCTTTCCTACTCCTGTGGCAGGAGAGCGCATTAATCCTACAGGGAGAAAGAATCTAGCTGAAGCGCTAAGACGCAAAGAATTCCACATGGTTGCTAATGAGGCTAGAAACCAGGTAAATGAGGGAGCTAGTTTGATTGATGTTAACGTGGGATTACGTTTGCCAGAGGTTCAAGAGTCAGATTTAATGGAAGGCGCAGTTTCTGCTGCTCAACGTGGCGTTTCTGTACCTTTAATGATCGACAGCAGTGACGTTACGACATTGGAAAAAGGTTTGCAAGCATGCCGGGGTAAACCCATTTTGAACTCAGCTAGCGGTCGACGTGACCATTTAGAACAGGTAACCGACCTTGCCGCAAAATATGGTGCTGCACTGATCGGATTAACTCTAGATGAATCGGGGATCCCGGCAAATCCTGAGGGGAGACTGGAAATCGCTGGGCGAATCGTTGAAACCGCTTTAACCAGAGGCATTAGGCTAGAAGACATCTACATAGACCCGTTGACGATGACTGTAGGTGCAGGTCAGGACCAGTTATTGGTGACCCTTGAATCTTTGCGATTAATAAAATCTAACTTGGGTGTAAAGACCGTGCTAGGCATCAGCAATGTGTCTCATGGGATGCCTGGCCGCGATTGGTTGAACAATACATTTTTAGTCATGGCATTGGGCGCGGGCTTAGACGTAGCGATAGTAAATCCGGCCCAACCTGGACTGTGGAACGTGATTTTGGCGGCAGATGTCCTTACGAACAAAGATCGACAGGCCAAAACATACCTAAGTGCGGTTTCTTCTAAAGGCCACAATGGGTTACACAAAAGCCCAAAGGGACTAGAGAGATATCCTGGTTTGGCAGGTGGAAAACGTGAAGACGAATCATCCCGAACTCTGGCGAATCATACTATTGAGGATATATGTGATCTACTGGTCCATGATTTGACTCTAGGTGAGACAGATCGAATTGAAGGTTTTGTCAAATCCCTCGTAGAACGAGGATTGTCCGCTACTTATATAATCGAGAATTGCGTTATCTCTGCTATGGAAATTGTTGGAGACGAATACCAACAGGGCACTTTATTTTTGCCGCAACTGCTTCTAGCTGCAGAAGCTGCTCAAAGAACATTTCACATGTTGCGTCCCTATTTGGAGCAAGGTTCTGAGCCCTATCGGGGCAAAGTGGTTTTGGCCACCGTAAAAGGAGATATTCACGATATTGGGAAGAGCATTGTAAGCCTTTTGCTTCAAAATCACGGGTTTTTAGTAATAGACCTTGGGAAGGATGTAGATGGTGAACTGATTGTGGATGTTGCGATCTCAGAGAATGCAGACATCATAGGTTTGAGTTCTCTTATGACTACTACAATGCCGGAAATGGCTAAGGTTGCCGAACTAGCGCGCTCTAAGGGTTTGAACGTACCTATTCTAGTAGGCGGCGCAGTAGTTACAGCCGAGTATGCTGAATCAATTGGAGCCTTCTACGCCCCAGATGCTAATCAGGCAGTCAAAGTAGCAAAATCCTTGTTGAAGGGAGGCGGAACCTAAATGCAAGAATTCCGTTCATACATAGAAGCGGGGGAGTTTGTGATTACAGCAGAGATTGAGCCGCCAAAAGGGTCAAATCTTGAGAGAACAATTGAACATGCCAAATCTCTAGCAGGCAAAGTGCATGCGGTAAACATCACAGACAGCCCAATGGCAAATATGCGCATGAGCCCTATCGCTGTAGCTCATGTTGTACGCGAAGAAACAGATCTAGATGCCATATTCCACCTTACATGTCGAGACCGCAACGTGATTGGGCTTCAGTCAGAGCTACTAGGGGCTGCTGCTCTGGGAGTTAAGACCATCCTAATTTTAACTGGAGACCATCCAGAGCGGGGAGATCATCCTTTTGCCCAAGGAGTGTACGAGGTTGATTCCTTGGGGTTGGTAGAGATTGCAGATCGCCTAAATCAGGGATATGATTGCCAAGGGAACAAATTGGCTGGATCTACCCAGTTTTACATAGGTGTGGCAGCCAATCCTTGCGCACGGGACTTGGATATGGAAATTTGGCGGCTCACTAAGAAAATAGAGCGTGGGGCTCAGTTTGTTCAAACTCAACCTGTTTACGAAATGGAAGTATTATATCGCTTCATTAATAAAATCAAGCATCTAAATGTTCCTGTGATAGCAGGAATATTGCCCCTCAAGAGTGAAAAGATGGCGAAGCACTTGGAAGAAAATGTGCCCGGTGTTCATATTCCTGAATGGCTAGTTGAACAGTTAAGAGAGCGGGGACGGGTAGCCGGGGTAGAAGCGGCACGGGGGTTACTTGCCATGCTTCCTGAAGTGGTGCAAGGTGCCCACATAATGCCGGTAGGAAGTAGAAAAATTGCGCTAGAAGTGATTGAAGGTTTCCATGTGACTGGTGCAAGTAATGTAGGTCTAGGCTGAGTTTTGCGGAGGGGATCTTATGTCTTTAGTTGTGCAAAAGTATGGCGGTACTTCGTTGTCAGATGAGGTAGGCAGGGAAGCGGCAGTTTCAAAGATACTTAAATGCAAAAGAGAAGGTAACCACGTGGTCGTGGTTGTTTCGGCTATAGGTAGAAGGGGAGAGCCTTATGCCACTGATTCCCTTATATCCTTAGTAGAAGAAGGACGGGCAATTCCCAAAAGAGAGATGGACTTGCTTATGAGTTGTGGTGAGATAATCTCAGCTGTGGTACTGGCCAGCTATGTTTACAAACGCACGCAAAACGTGACTGTATTGACTGGTTATCAAGCAGGAATAATCACAGATGACAATTTCGGAGAGGCCAATATTTTGGAGATTAAGACTGAAAAAATCTGGGAGCTACTCAAAGAAGATAGAATAGTAATAGTGGCCGGTTTTCAAGGTGCCACTATCTACGGAGACGTAACTACGCTAGGTCGTGGGGGCAGCGATATTACTGCAGCAGCTCTTGGGGTTGCTCTGGGAGCGGAAAAAGTTGAAGTCTATACCGATGTGGATGGGGTTGCAACGTGTGACCCTAAGTTAACTCCTCAGGCTCCAGTACTTACGTGGCTAGATTACAAGACCGCTTTAGAATTGTCGAGTCAGGGAGCAAAAGTTCTGCATCCCAAGGCGGTCCAAATACTATACGGACAAGGTATTCCCCTTATAGTTAAGAACATCGTAGGTGATCATCCAGGCACCCGAATAGTTCCTGGGGAATCTATGACCAAATCATCCAAACCTATGTAAACTCCAGTAATTAGCCTGATTCGGTGGCACCTTAGGGACCTTTTACTGTCAGATGATTCTTGACAGTTCACTCAATTTAGATCTATTGTATTTATAGGATATTTTGGTTTTTTGGGAATAATTATTTCAGACAGCAAAGGAGGAATTCTGATGGCTTTTGAAGTGGCTAAGTCAATGTTGGGTGAAGCTACTGTAAAACAACTACTGAAGTATTTGAGAGATGATCCAGAAAAACACTTGGTCACTCTCATGAAGTGGGGAGAACGTTTGGCGATAGATCCCATGCACAAGCAATATGCTAAACAATGGGGCGAGATGTTTGCGGATCCCGATAACCACTGGCGGAAGCTAGTCGTTAGGGGGATCAATCAAGTGGATCCCAAGGTTTTGGAGAGAACGGGCATAAATATGTTTGTTAACGCTGGAATTCTAAGTCCTGAAAGGCGCCGCCGAGGCGAAGAGAAATATGGAGTTCACGTGCCATGGGCTGTCCTGATCGATCCCACTGGTAGGTGTAATCTCCGGTGCAAAGGTTGCTGGGCGGCCGAATATGACAGATCTCAGGATATGGATTACGAGACTTTGGATAGAGTAATTACAGAATCTGAAGAACTAGGTATGAACTTTATTGTAGTTTCAGGGGGCGAGCCGTTGGTCAGGGCGGATGACCTAATTTCTCTGGCCAAGAAGCATAATGAATCGGTCTTCCATATTTTCACCAACGGTACTTTGATTACTAAAGAAAGGGCTCGCCAGTTCGCAGAGGCTGCTAATATGACTTTTGCCATTAGCATAGAGGGGTTTGAAGAGCAAACAGACGCTCGCCGGGGCCCAGGCGTTTTTGCAAAGGTCATGGAGGCAATGGATAATTTGAAGGAAGCAGGCGTACCTTTTGGATTTTCAGCATGCTATACCCGGGAAAACACGGAAATAATTGCCAGCGATGAGTTTATAGACTTGATGATCGAAAAAGGTTGCTTGCTCGGCTGGTTGTTCACGTATGTACCTGTCGGTGGAGAGGCTGACTTAGAGTATATGGCTACTCCCGAACAAAGATTGCACATGCTCGAAACGGTAAGGCGATGGCGCTCTGAGAAGCCTATTTTCGTCGCTGATTTTTGGAATGACGGTCCCTTTGTTCAGGGATGCATAGCGGGTGGTAGAAACTATTTCCACATTAATGCAATGGGAGATGTAGAACCTTGCGCTTTCGTTCACTATGCCAATGTGAACATAAAAAATACCAGTGTGGTTGAGGCGCTTAAGTGTCCCTTGTTCCAGCTATATCAGGAGAATCAACCGTTCAATGAAAACCATTTGCGGCCGTGTCCCATAATAGATAACCCCCAAAAGCTAGAAGAAATTGTGGAAAAAGCCGGGGCATATTCAACCCAGATAAATAAGATTAGCGCGCCTTCTCTGTGTAGGCCCCTTTACGGTTATGCAGAGGAGTGGGGTGAAATTGCAGACAAAGTAATGCAAGAGGAGCAAATATAGATGGAAATCGGGTGAACGTGTCCTAGATGATCTAGGCGTATGAAGAGTGGTTGTAATAATCAATTATATGGGGGCGATCGGATGACTCTCACGAAAAGGCGTTATGAATTTCTTGAGACTCTTGCCGTTCTTGTGCAGGGGAATGGAGGCCCTGTTCACTATGGAGATGTAGCCGAACGCCTGGAAGTATCGAAATGGACTGCGTACGATATGATGCGAGAACTAGCTAGCGATGGATATGTTGAAACTTCGTACTTGGCTAATCGACAGGGAGAGCCAGGGCGTTCTGTAGTATTGTTTGAGCCAACCCGAAAAGGGGTTGACCTTGTAAGATCCCAGGCAGTCAAGGAAAATTCATTTTCAGAAGGCGACTTGGATATAATTGCGTCAGATCTAATGTCAGGTGTAACCGAAGAGTCTATGCAGAAAACCAGCTCGTCCCTTATTTCTTACTGTGCGGCGCTTATCACCATCTTGTTGATTGAGGTAAAAAAGACGGGTTTTGACGTAGGTATGCTAAAGGATGTTTTGGAAACCTCTTCTCAAAACAGCACGTCTGTTTCGTTATTTGTTGGGCTGCTCTTGGGCATATTGCTAGTCCAGGGAGCGCGGAAAATCCGACCTGATTTAGAAAAGGTTGTGGAAATGTTATGTACCCAAATTGAAACCCTAGAGGAGTCCGATGAGGATAAGATATTGGAGTTTGCTCAGGCTATAGTGAGCGGCGAAGTTTCGACGTAAGTATTATTGAGGTCAAGGGTATATAGTTTTGCTGACTACAATCAGGGAAAGTTGCTTTGGTAACTTTCCCTGATTTTATGCAATTTTCGCGTGTGGTGTGTTATGGTATTTCAAAGAAGCGTCTTTACTTCGATAATATCTAATAGCAGGCTCAAATGTTCACGGAATAAAACTTGTCCAAGGGACGACCCACAATTAGCGGGATTGGAAAGGAATGTTAGTCATGCTTAAGGCAGAACTGATCAATCCGTTTGTAGAAGGCGCCATCGTTTTTTTCAAACACGAACTAGGCATCGATATAGTCAGGGGAGAACCCAGGATAGAGTCATGCCACTCTACTCCGGAACAAATAAACGTTTTGATCGGAGTAACAGGTGAAGCCGAGGGAATGGTGCTATATTCCATGACTCAACGTAGTGCAAAAAGCATAGCATCTGCTATGGTGAAAAGTCCTGTACCCTTGTATGACCAACTAGCTGAATCTGCCCTTGGAGAAATGGGGAATATAATTACAGGCCAAGCCGCTTCTCGTTTGGAGGAACTAGGGTACATATGCAAGCTTTCACCCCCTGTGCTAATTTCTGGGGAAGGCACAATTATCTCTGCAATCGATATTGATATGCTTGTAATCCCCTTGGATTTGCATGAATTAGGCAAATTAGATATATACGTGGCTTTGAGAGAAAACGCGAGCCGAGCCCGGAATTGATCTCAGGTTCTAATTATGCAGCGCATGTTAGGCTTCGAGGTTTAGTTGGTCGATTGCCCTGACCTGGGGCACCCCTGGACGAACTGTTTTTACTTTTCAGCGGAAAATTGTTGTTGCTTTTATTTACGGTTACATGTAAACTATATGTTGTTCTCTAAAGAACGTTCTCGAGAGAACAACTGGCATTTGCGAGGTTGCGCAAGACGCTCTGTTTTGTAAGTGATAGAGAGAAGGGGAAGGTATTGTCTGATAGGACCAGCATTGATACGCAGGCATTTTTGAGGACCTTGAGGGCTGTGAATTTCGGTACGTTTGAGATTGCTCATAAAGTGTTTGAAGAATATGGATTTCCTCACCCTGGTATGGCTATCATAGGACATGTCGCCAGCGCGCCAGGGAGCACGGTAAGCGAGGTAGCTAGGCGTACTGGGTTTGCAAAATCCAACGTATCCAATACTGTTGATGTTTTAGTTGCGCAAGGGTTCTTGGAAAAGCGCAACGACCCCCGTGACCAAAGGCTGGTTCGGCTTTATCTTACAGAGGAAGCAGATAAGCGCTTATGTGAGATGAAGTCTATAATGGACGCTCGTCTAACTGAAGTGTTATCTGTCCTTCCAAAGGACAAGTTTGATTGTCTTTTGGATGCTCTTACTATATTAAAAGATGCTCTCGAGAAGCAGGAGATGATACAGTGAGAAGATTGCTTCGACACCTCAAACCGTTCACGTTTCTTGTAATTTTAACCCTAGGTCTCGTTTTGCTCCAATCCCTTTCAGAGCTGGCTCTACCAAGTCTTATGGCAGATATAGTTGACTTCGGGATAGCAAGAGGAAACACTGAGTTCATCTGGAAGACTGGTGGTAAGATGCTGCTAGTGGCGCTTGCAGGCGTCATCTGTTCTATTGCGTCAAGTTATTTTTCTGCTAAGATATCCACCGGTTTTGGCAAAGAATTGCGAGGAGAAGTATTTACCCATGTGACCAGCCTTCGGGTTGACGATTTTGAGGAGTTTGGAACTGCTTCTCTGATCACGAGGACTACTAATGACATATCCCAAATTCAAATGGTTGTTCTGATGCTGCTCGGAATAGTGGCAAGCGCGCCCTTGATGTTCGTAGGTGGCGTGATAATGGCCCTTTCCAGAGATAGATACATGGCTAAGTTGTTGCTTGCCATCATTCCAGTGCTAGTAGTCGTGGTTGTAGTTGTTTCCAAGAAAGTAATGCCAATGTTCAAAGAGGTGCAACAAAAACTAGATAAGTTGAACCTTGTGCTTCGAGAAGGGCTAACAGGCGTTCGGGTAATCCGGGCGTTTAACAAGATAGACTACGAGAAAAAGCGATTTGATGAGGCAAACCGAGATCTTACCGAAACCATGTTAAGGGTCAACCGAACAATGGCCGTTCTCATGCCAATTGTGAACCTGAGCATCAACTTTTTGATAATTGGCATTATTTGGGTAGGCAGTCACAGAATTGACCTGGGTTACATGGAAGTTGGCGGTCTTATGGCGTTTATCCAGTATGCAATGCACATACTGATGTCCATGATAATGGTATCTATGATATTCATTATGTTGCCGCGAGCGGCAGTGTCAGCAGACAGAATAAATGAGATTTTGGATACAGAGCCTGAAAGCGACATTATGGTCGTCGAAGGCGGCATAGTTACGGTGGATGCCCGAGATGCTAAGGCTACGCTAAGGGGGACTATCGAATTTAGGGATGTGACGTTTAGTTATCCTGATGCGGAAAGGCCGACGTTGTCAAATATAACTTTTACGGCAAAGCCAGGGCAAATGACGGCTATACTTGGGGGGACAGGCTCAGGCAAATCCACGGTAGTAAACTTAATCCCCAGGTTTTTTGACGTAGATAGTGGGCAAATCCTTATAGACGGAGTGGATATAAGAGATATACCCTTGCGAGAATTACGTGGGCGTATTGGCCTTGTTCCGCAACAAGCAATTCTTTTCAGCGGCACTATAGCTGAAAACATACGTTATGGAAAACCAGATGCCACAGATGAAGAGGTGAGACGTGCTGCTGAAATTGCCCAGGCCTTGGATTTTATCGAAAAACTACCTAAGGGTTTCGATTCGTATGTGGCCCAAGGAGGAGTGAATTTTTCAGGCGGACAGAAACAGCGACTGTGTATTGCTCGAGCCATTGTTAGAAGACCTGACGTGTACATTTTCGACGATAGCTTTAGCGCTTTAGACTTTAAGACCGATGCCAAACTTCGGGCTGCACTTAAGAGGGAAGTTAGTGATGCCGTTATGATCGTTGTTGCGCAACGGGTAAACACGATCTTAGACGCAGACCTGATTCTCGTGATGGATGAAGGAAAAATAGTGGGTAGCGGTACTCACAAGGAATTATTGAAGACTTGCCAGGTATATCGAGAGATTGTGCTGTCTCAGGTGGCAGAGGAGGAAATCGCGTGACTCAAAGGGCAAACGATAAGGAAAATCATGAAAGCACATTGATTCCAGAAGAATCCGATTTGCAAGATGCGGATGTAGTACACGAGGAGGCGGAAGAAGGCGCCTCTGAGAGTCCTTATTTGAGATCTAGGCGAGCCAAAGATTTTAAAGGAACTGCCAGGAGGCTCGTAAGATACCTTCGGCCAAAAGCCGGTCCTTTATTTGTGGTATGTTTATTTGCGGCTTTGAGCACTTTATTCCGTATTTTGACTCCCAAGGTTATGGGTAAGGCCACCACCAAGCTGTTTGAAGGGCTGCTTCAAAGGATGCAGGGCTCATCAGGGTCTCTGATTGATTACGGATACATATCTCGGATACTTCTCATATTGGCGGGGTTGTATCTTCTTAGCGCTTTGTTTAACTACTTGCAGAACTATATTATGGCGGGAGTAGCTCAATCCATCGTCTATAACCTGCGCAAAGAAGTCCAGGATAAAATGAACAGGTTGCCGCTTAAGTTTTTCGATGGAAAGGCTCATGGCGAAATTTTGAGCATTGTGGTAAACGATGTAGATAACGTTAGTTCTACGTTACAGCAAAGCCTAACCCAGATTATAAGCGCAGTTGTGACCCTCATAGGTGTGTTGGTTCTCATGTTAAGCATAAGTCCGTTACTTACCTTAATTACTTTGATTACCCTACCTTTTACTGTCCTAGTTACAACTAAAGTAGCAGGGCGTTCCAGAAAGTACTTTGCGGCGCAGCGCCAGACTTTGGGTGAACTTAACGGCCACGTTGAAGAAATGTACGGCGGTCATAGGATAGTCAAGGCCTACGGACGCGAAACCGCGTCAATTGAAAAGTTTAGCGACATAAATGACAAGCTTTACGAAAATAGCTGGAAAGCCCAGTTCCTGTCTGGGATTATGAGACCTCTCATCGGTTTTGTTCACAACATTGGATACGTATTGGTTTCTGTTGCAGGTGGCGTTCTGGTTATGCGTGGATCTATTGAGATAGGTGATATTCAGGCTTTTAACACCTATTCCCGCCAGTTTACACAACCTATTACCCAGACGGCCAACATTGCAAACATAATTCAGTCTACAGTTGCCTCTGCAGAAAGGGTCTTTGAACTGTTAGACGAAGAAGAGGAAATACCAGACCCTGAAAACCCCAAGGTAATTGAGGATCCTAAAGGTGAGGTTGAGTTCAGGAA
>DGFF01000107.1:0-7409 GCA_002391545.1 Candidatus Fermentithermobacillaceae bacterium UBA3907
CTTCCGATTCAAACCATTTTAGACCAGGCAATCAGATGAACAAAAAGGATTATCACCATGGGGTTGACGAAGTATAGAAGTATAAAGGAGCACAGAAGAGAAACAACAGAGAAACAACTAGGGAGGTATTACGTTGAAAGTATTCATATCATGCGACATCGAAGGTGTATCTGGAGTGGTAGACAGCCGTGATCAAACATCATCAGAAGGGAAAGATTATCAAAGAGCGAGAGAACTTATGACACAAGAGGTAAATTCGGTTATAGAAGGGGCAGTTCAAGCAGGCGCAAAAGAGATACTGGTCAACGACTCACATGGCTCTATGAGGAATATACTAATTGAGAAAATACATCCGGCAGCAACTTTGCTCACAGGTTCCCCCAAGCCCCTTTCTATGATGCAAGGTATATCCGAAGAATTTGATGCGTGTATTTTCGTTGGATATCACTCTAGGATGGGCAGCCCGGGAGTACTTAGCCATACCATCTCAGGCGCCTCTGTGGCTGATATTTGGGTTAACGATATTTTGGTTGGAGAGACGGGGATAAACGCTGGAATAGCTGGGTTTTACGGGGTGCCTGTGGTACTTGTCTGTGGCGATGATGTGTTGGCTCAGGAGGCTAAACAACTGTTGCCACATGTTCATACCGCTGTTGTTAAAGAGGCAGTAGGGCGCTACGCCGCCAAGTGTCTGCCTCCTCAAAAAGTTAAAGAAGTTTTGATCAAATCTACAATACAAGCTTTGGAAAGTATAGAAGAAGCTGTACCATGGCTCCTAGAATCGCCTGTGACTTTCAAAATTCGGTTCAAGGATTCGGGTTTGGCAGAAGGCGCGGCGCGTATGCCTTATACCGAGGTTTTGGATCCCCGGACCGTATCTTTTACAGCGGATGATTATATGACCGCATTTATGGGTTTGCGCTCCATGATCGCTCTATCTAGAGGGTAGGAGTTTTTTGTTAGGCCTCTAAGTTTCGGAAAAAGCACCCCGTCGGAGTACAAGCCGACGGGGTGTTCATCTATGTGGCCATACGAAGCTATACGCCTCTAAATTTCTAACATTAGTCCTGCAAGGAGTGCGGCTCGCTCAGGCATGCTAGATATCAGTATATATTCAGTGGGTGCGTGGGCATCGTCTCCAACTGCGCCCAGCCCATCTAAAGTGGGAATACCTAGTGCAGAGGTAAAGTTGCCGTCGCTTCCTCCTCCAGTGCCCGCCTCGTCCAGGTCTATTCCCATTTCCCTGCCAACTTTCTGGGCCAAACGAAATAGGCGCAGATTTCTTTCGTTCCTTTCCATCGGAGGTCTATTCAATCCCCCTTCAACTGAAATGGAAGCTCTTGGATCGACTGGCTTGAGGTCTAAGATCTGGGGAACCACCTTATTCGCTGCATCCATCGTTTTCACCCTCAAGTCCACGCCGAGAGTGCAAGCTTCGGCAACTACGTTGGTTCTCGTCCCCCCCTGAATTACGCCTACGTTGACAGTTGTTCCTTCAGCCAAATCGGTGATGCCATGTAGATATAGGATCTGATGGGCGGCTTCATTGATCGCAGAGATCCCTTTTTCGTAATCTGAACCTGCATGGGCTGCACGGCCTTGGATGGTAACGGAAAAATCCCCCACCCCTTTTCGCCAGGTCTTCAGCGCGCCGCCTTTGGCAGAAGGTTCAAGGACCAAGACCGCCGATGCCCTTCGTGCTTCATCCTCTATAATTTGCCTCGAAGACAAAGAACCGATTTCCTCGTCAGAGTTGTGAAGTGCTACAATCCGTTTATCAGGCTGTAGACCTAGGTCTATAAGTGTTTTTACAGCGAAAATGGCTTGGACTATGCCCGCCTTCATATCATATACTCCAGGCCCGTAAGCTTTACCATTTTCAACGCGAAAAGGTCTTTTTGCAGTTTCTCCTACGTTCCATACAGTATCCATATGGCATAAAAGAAGGATAGTTTCTTCTCCTGTGCCCCATTCGGCTCTCACGTGATCCCCGTATTCCTTTTGGGGCAGTATTGTCACGTCTGCCCCTAAAGACTGCCATTTTGCCGCAACTAATCTAGCAAATCTATCCACGGAAGCCTTATCGGTGCTAGGCGAATCTATGTTTACGAAGGTTTCTAGCAGTTCAACCATTTCGTCTTCACGAGATTGTAGATGGTTGAGAATTTTCATCTTTTCAGTCATTTAGGTTCCCTCCATTCGAATTTGTCAGTTTTCCCCGAAACAAATAGTCCCTGGTTCTAGGATATTATGACCAAGAATCGAAGTATAGTACTATAGAAATATAGTACTATATATGAAAGTAACGGAGCGACGTTGAGGTGATGTTATTGATTGAAGGGCATTCAAATGGGTTTGTTCTTTTATTCGATCTTGACGGAACATTGCTTCCAATAGATCCTGAATTCTTCTTCGAGGAATTTCCTGACGCCGCTGCTTCCTACTTTTGTAGTGTAGTTGACATTACGGAAGTAGAATTCAAAAGAGCTATGTTTGAAGCTACCTTCGACATGGTAGAGAATGAAGATCCGGAAATGACAAACATCGAAGTATTTGGGCGCTCGTTTGCTAGCAAAACCAATATGAAGTGGGAAGAAAGTTGGGCCGTCTTTGACGAGTTTTACAGGAAAGAATTCCCTAAGCTAAAACGGGTTGTACCGGAAACAGACATTGCCCGCCGAGTGGTTTCAGATTGTGTAAGCCAAGGTTGGGATATTGTACTTGCCACCAACCCTGTGTTCCCGGAGATAGCTATCAGAGAAAGGATGAGTTGGTGTCACGTAGAAGATTTCAACTGGCAGTTTATTACTACCATGGAGAACATGCACTATTGCAAACCTAATGTAAAGTATTACTACGAGATAATATGGCGTCTCGATCTTGCACCTGAAAAATGCGTGATGATAGGCAATGATGTTCAAGAAGACATGATAGCCAGCGTTACAGGCATGAAAACCGTACTGGTTGAGGATTATTGCATAGACAGAAGCGATAACGACCCACAAAATGATCCACAAGAGGATATAACGATAGATGAAAGAGGTATGCTAGTTGACGTTCCTGAAATCACAGGTAGAATCCTCAGCGGAATTTCCAAAGATACTGCACGAAGAGGATGAGTCAGTAACAGGTCTTCGGCTGGAGATCCCAGGCCCTTTTGATATTGACGCGACCCTTGAGTGCGGACAGACTTTCGGGTGGGAAAGGGTAACCCTTGAAGATGGAACTGCATGGTTCAAAGGTGTTATTGGCTGTACAGGGGTAATGGTGAATTTTGATAGATCTTCGTCAAATTTAACGGTACTTTACGATACACAGGATTTTTGTGATCCAAGCGACCAAAAAGCAAACGCTCGCGCTCTGGCTGAGAAAGTTTTTCATTATTTCGCTCTAGATGACGATTTAGAATTGATCTACGAATTCCTGCTCCACGGCAGTGTTTCCTCAGGGGCAGACGTGGACCCTGTTATGGATGCAGCGTTATCTTATGGGTATGGGCTTCGGATCCTTCGTCAGGATCCCTGGGAATGCCTCATTTCGTACATAAGCTCAGCTATGAACAACATTCCCGCTATATGCAAAATAATCGGATATTTCCGGAAAACCCTAGGTAAACCTGTAGGATTCGGACAATATACCTTTCCACCCCCTGAGGCCTTTATGGCTGCAGGGCATAGTTGCATTAGAAACTCTCGGTGCGGATTCAGATCTACCTATATACTCGATGCAGCAGATAAGGTGGTAAATGGCGAGGTTGACCTGGATCTTATAGCGAATCTACCTTTGTCCGACGCTAGACGAGAATTACAGAAAATTGCAGGCGTAGGACCTAAAGTTGCGGATTGCGTTTTGCTTTTCGCATATCACCGATTAGATGCATTTCCAGTGGATAGATGGGTTTTAAGAGCCATGTCCCATTTTTATTTTGATGGGAATGCCATCACGGTAGAACAGGCTAAACGTGAAGGATCTAGGCGATTCGGGCCATTTTCGGGATATGCTCAAGAGTATCTATTTCACTATGCCAGAAACTATTGTCATGGTCAGTTTTGATTGATGCGGCAGGTGAAGGAGGCGCGAGGAGGGGAACGTTGTTGCAGCCACCGCAGAAAATATGTTTGATATATAACCCTGTAGCGGGCGCTGGCAAGTCAAAAAGAATATTCCCCCAGGTTATAAAAGCATTAGAGGAAAAGGACATCGATTTCGACGTATTAACCACCAAAGAACCTGGTGACGCAGAACGCATCGCAAGAGAGGCGCCTCGTGATGAGTATAGGGCATTGGTATCCTTGGGTGGAGACGGGACCCTCAACGAAGTTATAAACGGTATATTAACTTCTGAAAAAGGATTGATTCCTTTTTCAGTTATACCGGCAGGTACAGGCGATGGTTTTGTAAGAGGCAACCACATATTCCCACATTGGTCGGAAGCGGTAGAAGCTCTTGAGAAACAAGTTTCCAGAGAGATTGACGTGATGCGCGTTACAGATGAAGATGGTTTCACACGCTGGGCTGTAAGTTCTATTGGCATTGGAATTGACGCATATGTGGCTCAAAGGGTGTTAGAACTACAAGCCAAGAAATTTGGGAAACTAGGTTACGCCATCGAATTTGTGAGGGGGCTATTCTCGTTTGATCCTTTCGATATGCATTTGGTTGCAGATGGCATACATACAGATGCAGAAGAGGTTTGGATTTGTATTTCAATGAACTCAGAAGAGCTAGGGGGCGGCCTCATTTTTTATCCAGGTGCATCGGCCTATGACGGAGTTTTGAATTTTGGCTATCTTTCTCATGGGTCTAGGCTTTATTTGCTTAGGGCAGTTCTTCATGTGTTTAGAGGAACCCATGTGGGTATGCCTGGAATTTATATGGGTGAAGCCCGCACCCTTTCTATACATCCAAGTTGGGATGTACCTATGCATTTAGATGGCGAACTAGTAGAGGCTAAGTTTCCCATAACAATCGAGATTTTACCTGAATCTTTGGAACTTATTAGTTAAATCGGTGAAACTATGTGTGTTTTACAGGAGGGATAATGCAGATGTAGAACTTGCTTTTTGGATATGCTAAAGACTATCTGCTTTTTAATTGATGCGTCAGGTACAGAAGGCGTGAGGAGGGGAATGTTGTTGGAATCATCGCAGAAAGTGTGTTTGATATACAACCCTGTAGCGGGTGCTGGTAAGTCAAAAGAGATATTCCCTCAGGTTACAGAATTATTGAAGGAAAAGCACATCGATTTCGACGTAGTAACCACCCAAGGACCTGGTGACGCAGAACGCTTAGCTAGGGAACTCCCTCGTGATGAATATAGGGCCTTAGTATCCATGGGCGGAGACGGAACTCTTCATGAAGTTGTAAATGGCCTATTGACTTCTGAGAAAGGTTTACTCCCTGTTACAGCCATACCGGTAGGTACAGGGAACGATTTCGTAACAGGCAACTGCATATTCACACATTGGTCAGAAACAGTAGAGGCTCTCGAAAAACATGTTCCCAAGAAGATTGATGTGATGCATGTTAGAGATGGAGGCAATTGGACACGCTGGGCTATAAATTCTATTGGCGTTGGAATTGACGCATATGTGGCTATAAGAGTGTCAGAACTACAAACCAAGAAAGTTGGAAAACTAAGTTACGCAATCGAATTTGTGAGAGGATTGTTTTCCTTTGAACCTTTTAATATGCATCTGGTCACAGATGGCACTCATGCAGATGTGGAAGAGGTTTGGCTTTGTGCTTCAATGAACTCAGAACATCTAGGAGGCGGGCTCATTATTTGTCCAGGTGCATCGGCTTATGATGGGGTTTTGAATTTTGGGCATCTTTCTCATGCGTCTCGGCCTTATTTGGTCAGGGTTCTCCTTCGTGTGTTTAAGGGGGCCCATGTAGGCATGCCTGGAGTGTATATTAGTACAGCCCACACCCTTTCCATACACCCGAACAGGGACGTACCTGTGCATCTAGATGGGGAGATAAAAGATGTTAAGTTCCCAATAACGATCGAGATTTTCCCAGAAGCTTTGGAGTTTATCGGTTAACTGGTGAGAAAAACTTGTATTTTATAGGAGGGATAACGTGTTAGATTTAAGCGATCTCAAGTATCTAACTGTAGAGTTGAAAGAGGCGGCCACCGTCGTATTTGTAAACAGGCCTCAAGCGCTGAACGCTTTGAATAAAGAGGTCTTGGGCGAACTTGATTATGCTATGACCGTGCTATCTGAGGGACGAAATGCTATACCGTTGATAATTACAGGAGGAGGGGCTAAGGCTTTCGTGGCTGGGGCAGACATCGAGGAGATGGCAGATATGACCCGCGAGGAAGCTGCGGGCTTTTCAAGATTTGGCCACAGAGTATTTTCCAAAATTGAGAAATTTCCTTCTCCAACTATAGCAGCTGTAAATGGGTATGCTCTTGGAGGAGGAAACGAATTGGCTCTGGCGTGTGACATAAGAATTGCGTCTGAAAAAGCGAAATTTGGCCAGCCAGAGGTGGGTTTGGGTATTATCCCTGGTTTTGGCGGTACCCAGAGACTAGTCAGAGTAGTTGGTGAGGCCAACGCTTTAGATCTGATTTTTACCGGAAGGTCTATAGATGCCCAAGAAGCTTTTAGAATCGGTCTCGTACATAAAGTGGTGCCTGCAGACAAATTGCTAGACGAGGCTTTTAAATACGTAGAAGACCTAAGAAAGAACTCTGCTTTCGCTATGAGCCAGGCCAAAAAGGCGATCTATAAATGGAGGTCAGACGAAGTTGAACCTGAAATGGATTTAGAGGTACGCTTGTTCGCGCAATGTTTTGACCATCCAGATCAAAAAGAAGGCATGGGAGCTTTTGTAGAAAAACGATCTCCTTCGTTCCGAAAGGACTCATAACTTAAGTCTCAAAGCGGGGATGTCGATATACACATTGGGGCATTTAAAGTGGCAAAAGGCAGCCAAGAACAATCAGATACACCGAAAAAAGGACGTGGCAACCTCATATTCAAAATCGTCCTTATTGCTGCTTTGGCCGTAGGTGGATATTATGGCGGGTTAACTGTGTTTAGGATGAGAAACACTCATACTTTCACAGGTTTGACCATGTATCAAGATGATGGACTGCTGATCTACAAGTATAAACCGCCTGGTGATACAGGTCCCCAAACAGAAGATTGGGTGCTTGTAAGTTTGGGATCTGAAGTTGAGGTATATGACGCTGACGGCACCCTGTGTTCTCTTCACGATGTATATCCCAAATCTTCTAGCAAAGCGGTAGTGGAAGTTACTATAGATCCTGATGGTACTGTTGGGAAAATAAGGGTGGAGCCCAGTGGTTTCTGCGTTGAAGGAGAGGTGGAGCAGAAGGAATCTGACCAGATTACTATTGATAAGAACTCGTATACCCTTCAGGAAGGTGTAAG
>DGFF01000107.1:7588-8250 GCA_002391545.1 Candidatus Fermentithermobacillaceae bacterium UBA3907
ATGTTTGCAGAGTTGATAGAAAAGGCAGGTTTTCTCCAGGTTTCTTCTAATGTCGAAGGAGCTAGGATATTTGTAGACGGTTCGTTCAAAGGTAAAGCACCTCTAACTGTAGCAGCTGCTCCTGGGCTGAGAGAGGTGTCGGCCAAGGCCGATGAGCACAAAATGACCAAAATGACAGTGCAGGTTGAGCCCGAAGAGGAGACTCAGGTATTTATAGAAATGCCTCGGGTTGTAGGAACGTTGGAAGTGACCTCTAACCCATCAAAAGCCCAGATTTACTTAGACGAAGACTTGATAGGCGTGACTCCTTTGAAGATCCAGGTTGCTCCAGGCAATTATGAAGTAGTAGCTGAATCTGATGGTTATTACCCAAAAAGGGTAGCAGTGAGGGTTCGGGAGGATGGGACAGAGTCTATCCATTTTGATCTGGTGAAAGAGAAAACAGGATCCTTTCCTACTCTGGGCACACTTCCAGGTATCACACCTCCAGGGGAGACAACAGCCCCTAAAGATACCTCAACCGTTAAAGTCAAGATTCTAGGTTTCAACTCTTCCGACCGCACATTGAACTGTGTCGATTCCCTCGGAAACTTGCGGAATTTCCAGATCCCAGCGGACATTCCGCTACAAGGCGCTTCTGGAGCTGTCTCTTATACACATCT
>DGFF01000006.1:0-3741 GCA_002391545.1 Candidatus Fermentithermobacillaceae bacterium UBA3907
CCAGGCTATCGATTTGAAATATCTTGTATAGATCAAGAGCCCGATGATGATAGGAATAATGTAGTAAATTTTACCTTCTTGTAGGATTCTGGTTTGAAAACTAGGTCTGATATAATTGAACCACTGTACAGCTACAGTATATCCTGCGAACAAACCCACGTAGGTCGACTCCGCAAACCTGTAACCGAGATTATCTTTGAAAACCACCGTAAATAATAAGATGGTAAAAATCGCTTGAAGATGAAGGAATAGCGTCTCCATCTATTTCACCTCCTGTTCTCCTTTACATCTATTCCTCCGATCACTTTTCTTCCTCTTTCCTCGTGAAAATGTAACCCAAATTACCGAGAATAATGAAGATTATTATCAAAGCGTGTGAGAACGATTGAGCATCCATACCGGCAGTTGCGGTACCTGGATGCTCCACGAGTACTTCGTACTCGGCTGCGCCTTTCATTCCTAGTACTCCGGCGACTATCTGCCCTGATTGGATCAAGGGCATCATCTCAGGAGTACTAACTGACACACAAGATACAAGGAAGGGTATTTTATAAGGTGATGTGACGTGTCTAATGTACTCTCTCTCGCCAGGAGTTCCAGTTACAAATATGAAAATAGCATCTACATCTTTTATCGTCTTTACCTCGTTGATCAGCGGCAAATCGTTCAAATTGTTCCCGTAATGATCGACCCCGGCACACGCATCGTAAAAACTCACAAGCATTTTCTGCAAAAGTACTTCTCCACCAGGTTTGTATCCTAAATTAACCCAATCAACGCCATACTGTTTATCGGGAAATTCTTCTTCTACTATGGCAAAACCTGTATCTGCCATATCGCCAGCCATAACCCACATCCCGCCTGCGATAAACCTCAAGTCCTTTCTAAAGCCTTGTCGAATCAAAGCTTGTATAGTAGGCATGAGTTCTGGTATTCCACCGGCCGAAAAATCCATGCCCAGATAAATGACGCTACCAGAGGGCAGGGACTCGATGAAGTCGTACGCCCGTTTGGTTTCTTCCGAAGGTACGATCGCCATGCCAATAGGGTTAAGCAAAGCCAACGCAACCACGACGATCATCAGCACGTAAATCACTCTTCTATCTATGTTGGCTAGTTTTTCCCACATAACGCTATGTTCACCTCCTTAGATTTAACAGCAAAATCATTCTCCAACGCCGCCTAGGTGCCCACGTTCAATTCCAAGCAATATCCTAAGAGCAGTTGCAACTGCTCCAAGAGTGGCCCCAACTTGGATGCCTCGCATAGCAGCAGAATTAGGGACTTCCAGGATCCAAGTAGCAGCATCGGCTATCCATTCTCCAAAAATCATGGTTCCTAAAGGAACACTACCTAACATCATGATGAGCGCGCTGACCAGCAAGACAGCGGCTTCTGCGCTTCTTATACGAAAAGCCCTATACGCCGCAGAACCTATATAAAAAACGAGTGTGGCATAAACTGTAGCGTTCATAGGTGCAATTATGTCGTTATACATTAGTTTCCAGCCCTCATGGTTTGGGCTTTTAGCGATGAAAATACCGAAAATGGCCATGCCGTACATGCATATTATGAGCCAAATACTAAACCCGTAGTTTTCGCGCTTCATGTTCACATTCCTCATGTGGATTTGGGTAAGATTGACAACTCCAACGGCTACAGCCCAAGCCTGAGCTATCAAGAACCAGTCGTTTAGAACGTCTTTCGTTTGCTCCAAAAACGGCACACCCGTAATAAACATGGACACAATCACAAACATGCCAAAAACCAATCCTATGATAATCGGAACCTGTTGCTTCAACCTTATTCACCCCTTTCAGTGCCATCAAAATTATAAAATTGTGACGGTAAACCTTATTTCCCCAAGATGTCTCCTAACCAAGTAATATTAAAGGTTACTAAAATGGTTCCTATAACCATGCATGCAGCCGCAAACATCTTGCCCCAGTCTTGGACGATGATTGTGCCAAGCAGAATAGGTTCTCGCGTAAGATAAGCACTTGCTGCGTACAATTCTTCACCTATAAGGCAATAATCGCAAGCCGCCACAAAAAACGGGATTTGGTGAGTGTTGGCAGTTCCTGCAATCTGCAGCGCTCCTGCAATCGCTCCAACTTCGGCAAATATCAGCGACTCGGCCCAAAAGGCCCCTACTAGAATGTTAGCGGCAGGCTGCTCGCGATACATAATGCCTGTGACTCCACTAGCGTAAGCAAACTGGTCTTCTGAAATAAAGCGAACGTTTTCTGGTCTGAATCGGTCAATTTTACCTTCCTCCATAAAAGCCTGTTTCACAATTTCTTCTGTAATCGGGTAAACAACGGTGATTCTGTTAGTAACGATGATGTCTGTATCGTATCTAGCGCATTCCCGAGCTACGTATCCGAGGATAGATAAAGCTGCCAACGTCTGCGCATTATCTACACCCCCAATACCCGGTGAAAAATGGAGCGGTCTGCCCATCTCTGTACATCTACCTATGGCCTCATCCAAGGCTTCCAACCCTGGCACTTTGTAAAGTTCGGGCAGTTTCATACCTTTGCGCGCCCTCGAAATCATGACCACTACAGCTACACAGTAAATGATTAGAGCAATCAGTGAAAAAACTTGGCCTTCAGCAATCTTCATACTTATTCACCTGCCTTCCTTTAATTCGTTTACCGAAATACAACTCCAACCCTTATGGACTCGCGGATGTCCGCTATTTCTTTCGACGATAATATCCAGATTCCTTCTTACATTTGCATCTTCACTAAAATTTATACGGTATGCATCACCTGACATGGCCCTACCCAAACAAAACAAGACGGGGAAATATGAACTAGGTATTAGGTGGTATGTGCTTTTACTTCTCTTTTCCGCCAGTAGCGCCGTGGCTCAACATTACACTTTTCATACCTTCGGTTGCTTCAACCGAACCATCGGCGAATACCCACACTGCCTCAACTTTTAGGCTTTCTGCCACGGCTAGGCTTTCTTCGTAAGGGAGCACAAATAACGCGGTGGACATAAAATCCGCAACCCCTGAGTCCTGTGTCATCACAGTGACAGCGCGATAGTAGTCGGCAGGCATCAAGGTTTCCGGATCTATAATATGGTGATACCTCACACCATCTACAATGTAATATCTCTGATAGTCGCCGCTGCTTGCTACTGAAGAATCAGTTATGTAGATAACGTCAAGAAGATTGTCTTCTGAAAAAATAGATTTGTTCGGGTCTTGAATCCCGACACCCCACTTGTCTCTCACACCATCGAGAGGTTTTCCGATCGCTCGAATATTGCCTCCTGAACTTATCATCCCTGAATCAAAACCTTTAGATATGATTTCTTTGGCAACTATTTCGGTAGCGTACCCCTTCGCAACAGCACCGACATCAAGGCTCATTTTGCTGTCTGCAATGTAAACGGTGCCTTTCTCTTCATCTACGATCACATCGTCAATATCGGTGTGCTTTGAAGCTTCGATCAAGTCGGTCATAGGCGGTATCTTCGCATTTTCAGGATCGTCCCACGCCTCCTGGCGGTAGTCATGCCACAATTTCAGCACCGAGCCCATAGCAATATTGACTTTGCCGCCAGTGCGCCCATACCATTCTTTGGAGAACAGTATCAGGTCAATAATCTCTTTATCAACTTCGACTGCCTGTATGCCTGCGTTGTCATTTATGGTTTTTATGTTGTTTAATCCTTCGTAGTTGTTGTAAATGTCGTAGAGGCGATGAAGTTCCACAAACCGAT
>DGFF01000006.1:4005-5985 GCA_002391545.1 Candidatus Fermentithermobacillaceae bacterium UBA3907
CTTGTACGAATTTCTTCTGAAGAACCTGAACCAAATAATTGGCATCCAGTGACTACGCTTGCCGAAAGCATTAACACAGCAATATACATCAATCCTGTTAGGAATAACTCTCTTTTTCTCATAAGAGATTTGCCTCCGTAATCCTACACACTCATCAAGATACCCATATGTACGCAAGGCTCCCCCACCACGCGATGAGAGAGCCTTGCCAAACTTAAAATCATGCAGACAAACACAACAAAACCAGTCTATTCTGCGTTGTCGTAAGACTTTGCGACTGCCTCAAGGTAGTCCTCAACAGTAATGGTTACAAGAGACGTGAGCTCAGGCACATCTGGAACTGCTTTATGATGTTCGTCTCGCTCCTTTACCGGCATAGACTTGATCTCTTCCACAGTTTTGCCAACCATCCATTTCTCGAGCTCTTCGATCTGCTCATACCATTCCTTGCCGATTTCCGATAGTTTCTTCATACCATACTCATCGCCAAGTTCTTTCTTGCTCTTGAACTCGGCTGTCTTGTCACTAAGCAATTTACCTTCCTTGTCATATTTGACCTTTGTCTGAACAACGTCAATGATAGTAGCAACTACTTTACCATCATCGTCAAAAGCAGTAGCGGCTATCGTGTGGTCAACTTGAGCTGTCGGCAAAGTCTCCTTGTCATCCACCATAGAATAGCCTACAGACTCTGCAATGGATATTACATTGCCCAAACCAAGTTTTGAAGCCCCTTCAGGAATTTCCACAGCCTTCTCATATGCTTCTTCAACAACGGCAAGATAATCTTCCACAGTAATAGTTACAAGAGACGTGAGTTCAGGTACATCTGGAACAGCTTTATGAGATTCGTCGCGCTCCTTCACCGGCATAGACTTAATTTCTTCCACAGTTTTCCCAATCATCCAATTTTCAAGTTCTTCGATTTGTTCATTCCATTCCTTACCGATTTCGGAAACCTTCTTCATACCATATTCATCGCCAAGCTCCTTCTTCGTCTTGCCAGGAGCAGAGGTATCAGAAGTAACTTGTAGGTTCTCGTCAAACGCCACCTTTGTTTGGGCACTGTCTATTTGCACTTTGACCACTTTACCATCTTTATCAAAAGCAACTGCCGCAACTACTGTATCTACCTGGGCTACAGGCAGAACAACACTATCATCTGTGACGCTCTTTTCGTTGACTTGGCAATGCTAGTTATATGCCCAAGACCAATTTTAGCAATCTCCGCACCTGGTTCCTCAGGTACTTCAGGTTCCTTCGGCGCACAACCTGCAAATAACGTAAATGCAAGTACCATAATTAAGGCAATTGGTAGTACTTTTCGCATTTCAAAACACCCCTTTCAAAACTCATTTCTTAATCACTAGCGCTTATTTCTTACTTTTTAACTATTTCCAAAAATACTTATCGAACATCTTGCAGGATTGCAATCGCGCTAGATAACGTAGATAGTCTGGCATTTGTAATTTGATCTTCAGCGCATGCGAACGCAACCCTACCTAGTGTACTGATCTTTCGGCAACAGCATTTATCCTAAAATCTCACCTCCCAAAGAAAGGACGCCTACCTTAATTATTGATTCTATGACTGCGACGCGAAACCATAATAAACCGTACGATACAGCATGGGTGATCGCAATAAACATCCAATCGATATTATTCTTATTAACTCTCTGTAAATATAATACTTAGCTCACGCTTCTGTGACAAGACCTGAGAACACGTGAAAGTGAGCCTGAAACAATTAAACAATTCTACTCACAAGATCCTGTTTGAATTTACAGGTTTAGACGCGTGCGTGTGCATGTTGTGTATATACAGACACAATTGCCTTGTCCCCTTCAATTGACGGCTTCGATTGGGCAGTGCCCACTTCCCAATCCGCCCGCTCTTATCACCCACCTTACCACCTCTACTCGGTAATATTTCCATCTGGACTTACTACACCTTCATATAGTCGTCTAGAAGAAGTATCTAC
>DGFF01000006.1:6177-8278 GCA_002391545.1 Candidatus Fermentithermobacillaceae bacterium UBA3907
GCTCATTCAGGTTCAAAAGTGTTTTCTACCTGCAAATAAGGGTTGATGTGCCATACAGAGGTTTGGAGTTGAAAGTATGAGTACTGCTTGGTTGTTAGAGATGAAACGTAGCAGTAGTTTTCGGAATTCCGCAAAAGTAGATAGACGGTGAGCACGAAATGCAGCGCCGCAAATAAAAAACACCGTTTGAGTCTTCGTAGCTCAAAACGGCTTCCATGGTCGGGCTGACAGGATTTGAACCTGCGACCTCTTGAACCCCATTCAAGCGCGCTACCAAACTGCGCCACAGCCCGACTCACTTAATAAGTTTAACCTTTACGAGCGCCGTTGTCTACCCCTGGATTTTGTCTGTCTTGCCCTTGCGCATAACAAAAAGCGCCGTAACAGTATGATCTATGGAAGCGGGAGAACCGTCCCCATGCTTCTGAAGATGGGACCGAAGTCTACTCCTGATATTATTCCTTTATCTCCTTGGTAGTCTGAGTATATGGAAAGACCGTCGTAGAGATGTTTGGACTTGACCCCGTGTCGTATTGATATTGCGGCTTCTGTAAAGGCCGCTAAGCGGTCGCAAGCCTTGACTATTTCACCATCAAGAGGATTGTATTTGTCTTGATTGTAATGAGGAGTGATAGAAGTATTTACCCGTTCTCCGTCTATCATGACCCTATTGGTAAACTCGTCTTCTAAAAAGTATCTAAACTCCTGATGCCATTCTGGGGGAAGCAAGGGATATATGCGTTCTTCAACCCAAGAAGATTCTATATCTTTGATTATTACGTCCAAATCTGGGACCGAGCGCTTGACCGGAGCCACAATGTCTCTAGTTAGTACTTCTGGCAAGTCGTGGAATAGCCCACAAAAGTAGTTGTTATATATACGTTTCGGACACGCATTTAAATCTAACGATGCAAAGTACGCAATTATGGCAACAACCAACATATGACCCAAAACCGATGTCTGAGGTATCCTAGGTGACTGGGCCCAACGCTGTTGAAACCTTAACTGTCCTACAAGATCCACAAAGTGCTGTATTGGCACGTCAAAGGCTAAATTGATCACCCCGACCAAAGAACGATGTTGGCTCAGTCTCCTTTCTATACTTTCTCTTTCTTCGTCCAAGCCGTACAAACCCTGGTTCAAGCGGTATATATGTCGGAATTCCCAGTTAGTGGCCAAATAGTGTGATGCATTGAGAATTTCTTTTTCATTACGAGCATAGTCACTGTCAAACAGATAGTCTTTGAACCGCATATGCATTTTAGAGTCTATGCCATCGAACAAGGCTTCGTATTCGTTTAAAACCCATTCATTGATTTCGTTTCCCTTTTGTTCCATCATCCGGTGGAAAACAGGGGGCTTAATGTCAGTAAGTTTTATCCTGTGAAGAAATTCAAACAAGCCGCCCTCAATTAGTTTTGTCCAATCAAAGTTGATAGTTCCCTCGGTCTCTTCGAATTTGGCCAAAATGTACGCGTAAACCATCTTCTGAGCCTGCTTGTCCAGCTCAGTAAATCCTTGAGCTGGTCTCATATGATCGTTCCACCGCTGTATACTTGCGGCTTCATAAACAAGTTCTAATAATTCACCTGTAATCATGTCAAAGCCCCCATTACCAGCGACAAAGAATCCAGAAATTAGGTCCCCTGCGCTACTCGGTATTCCTCCATATTATCTACAACCGTTTTGAATATATCCACAATTTCCCCTACTTTATGTTCGTCGATACCACGGCACGCAGCTTCTACAAGATCAGCATACTGTTTTTGGATAAACTCTTTATGCACCCAAGCTTTGTGTGACAACCTGACGTACCAAGCCCGTCGGTCCTCGTCCCTTTGCTCCCTTACTATATATCCTTTTCTCTCCAGGGAATTTATAGTCCTGGAAATTGCCGCCTTGCTTACTTCTACACCAGCGGCAATATGATCCTGTCTTATGTCGTCTCCATTAGCGTACAAAAACATTAACACATCTGATTCAGAGCTGGTTAGCCCAATTTCTTTGAGCCCCTTGTTCACGCATATCTTGCCTATCTGAACCATTCTTGTTGCATAGGCAATAATTGAGTAAAAATCGTACACTTGTCTCCTACCTTTCC
>DGFF01000006.1:8596-20834 GCA_002391545.1 Candidatus Fermentithermobacillaceae bacterium UBA3907
AGCTTTTTCGCACGAGACAAGGGAGTTGCTCTTCAAAGTAGCTATAGAATCACGATTCATAAGAACCTTGGCGCCTGTAATACCGCTATATAATGTAAGCAGGGAAGCGATGGCAGAAGCAAGACCTATGGGCACCTGGAAACGTGGAAGGGAAACACCGGTGAGGGCCGAGATCTCCTTCATAATGTCATCCATAGAGATCCATTGGCCTGACAAAATGTATTTTTCGCCCGTTCTGCCCTTTTCGGCAGCCAGCATATGCCCTCGGGCTACATCTCTAACATCAACAAAATCGTATCCCCCACTTATTCGCACTGGGATCTTTCCTCGCACGTAATCAAGAATCATGCATCCCATTTCTGAAGGCTTATAATCATGTGGGCCAATGATCCCAGTTGGCAATGTTATGACCCCATCCAACCCTTTGGCAATAACATCCAGAACCTCGAGAGTGCCTTTTGCCTTGCTCTTTGAATAGGCCATATGAACTCGGTTAGGATCGCATGGTGCCGACTCATCTATTACTTGCCCCTTTGGAGGTTCAACTAGAACGTGAATGGAACTAGTATACACCAAGCGACGAACTCCGGTTTTGAGGCATGCCTCTGCAACGTTCCTTGCTCCTTTTACGTTCACTTCCTCAAGAATTTCAGAGTATCCTGGCAAAAGGCTGATTACAGAAGCTAAGTGGTACACTGTGTCTGCTCCATCAAACGCCTTGTACAACGAGTTCATGTCCCGCACGTCTCCTTCTACAATCTCAGTTTCCAAACCGTAAAGAGACTCAAGATTTTCTCCAGGCAGCACCATTGACCTTACCTGGAAGCCGTCTTCAAGTAAAATCCTCACCAAATTATTACCCAGATGCCCAGGAGCCCCAGTTACAACTATCATGTCCTCTTCCCCTTCTCGTGATGTAGTCTTCGGTAATTTCTTTAGGCTAACTAGTTAACATGTTAATCAAATCGTATCCTCTAATAGTTCACACGTCAACAACCTTTAGATGACCTAACCCACCCCTAACTTGCCTTTGCAGGGAAATTAAGATAATAGTTAGATAGGGCACTTCTTTAAAGCGCGGGATGAAACCATTAATCTACCGGATGCAGAATTTTATAGTTTGGTGATGTATATATGAAGTCTGATATAGAAAAATTAGCTGACTGCCTCATGGAATCAAAATACGCTGTGGCATTAACAGGCGCTGGTATCTCAACTGAGAGCGGGATACCTGACTTTAGAGGACCAGGCGGACTATGGCAAAATGTAGATTCGACAGAGATCTTGAGCCGGGAAATGCTTTACTACAGACCTGAACACTTTTATAGTAGCGGTCTTGAGTTGCTAAATATCATGCGCAACAAAGACCCTAATCCAGCTCATAAGGCTCTAGCCTTGCTTGAGCAGCGCGGCTTGATTCAATGCGTAATAACTCAGAACATTGACGGACTACATCATAAAGCAGGTTCAAAAAACGTTATAGAAGTACACGGAGACTTGAGAACCGCTTTTTGCGATGCATGCGGGCGAGAGTTTCCTTTCGAATTTCTGTTGTCTGAAGCAGAAGAGGGCATAATCCCCCCAAAATGTACATGCGGTGGCATAATACGGCCTAACGTAGTACTATTTGGAGATCCTATGCCTCCATGTTTTGAAGATGCTATAATACAAGCCAAAAGAGCCGACTTTATGCTGGTTGTAGGTTCTAGTCTGCAAGTTGCTCCAGTTTCGTACCTCCCAAGGCTATCTAGACAAATCGGGATTATAAACCTTGAGCCAACACCGTACGATAGGGCAGCTGCAGTAGTAATTCACGAAAAAGCCGGCTCTGCCCTAACTGACTTGATCAAGGTGTTAGATGAAAGACGTTAACCTATTTGGCATTTCCTTTTAGATTCGCCACACTTTGTGCAATCCTATCTAATCCTTCAGTCAAGATGGATCTTGGACAACCGACGTTTAGGCGCATGAATCCCTCACCCTCAGGACCGAAAGTAGCTCCAGCATTTAGCCCTACTCTCGCCTCATTAATGAAGAATTCGTTGAGCTCCTCGGGTTCAAGGCCTAGGCCGCGGCAATCCAGCCAAATGAGATAAGTACCTTCAGGCCTCATAGGCACGATACCAGGTATGTTGGACTCGATATAAGAAATGGCGTAATCTACATTCTCTTCTATGTATTCAAGGACTTGTTCTAACCACTCATCGCCATACCTGAAGGCCGCTTCCATGGCTACTAAGCCAAAAATGCCGGGAGAACCCATGAGTCCTTGCCGAGTCTTATTAAACTCATCGCGAATCTTCTCATTTGGAATGATGGCAACTGAAGCGTGAAATCCGGGAATATTGAAGGTCTTGCTAGGAGCAAAACAGATAATAGAGTTCATAGCAAACTTCTCGTTTATTGAAGCGAAAGGTATATGCTCGTAACCCTTTAGAAGAAGTTCGCAGTGAATTTCGTCTGAGATAACTACGCCACCTGAATCTATAACGATATCACCCATTTTAACAAGCTCTTCTTTGGACCACACTCGTCCACCAGGATTGTGGGGACTGCACAAGATCAAAGCCTTTGCTCCATCTACCTTAAATTGCTTCTCTAAATCGTCAAAATCAATTTCATAACGATTATCGATTAGTTTCAGTCGATTTACGCCAGTCTTCCGCTCGTTTCCTTCAATAGTGCCCCAGAACGGTGGATAAACAGGACTCTGCAGCACTACAAGATCATCAGGTTCTGTAAGAGCGATCACCCCTGCATTTACTGCAGGCATGACGCCAGGAGTGATCATTATCCACTCTTTCTCCACTTTCCACCCAAACTTTCTATCTAGCCGTTCAATAATAGATTCATAAACGCCAGGGGGTATCATGGTATATCCGAAAATAGGATGCTCTGCCCTTTCGAAAATAGCGTCTAGAATGGGTTGGGCTACTGGAAAATCCATATCGGCTACCCACATTGGGATAATATCCTC
This sequence comes from Candidatus Fermentithermobacillaceae bacterium UBA3907, assembly GCA_002391545.1. Taxonomy (GTDB): domain Bacteria; phylum Bacillota; class Sulfobacillia; order Fermentithermobacillales; family Fermentithermobacillaceae; genus UBA3907. The sequence goes on from DGFF01000006.1 coordinate 11,574, forward strand.
GCGGCCAAACACTTCCTTAACAGCCCATTTGCTGCTAAAATACTTCCTTCTGTCGTAAACCTTATCAAAATCGTATATCATTACCTACGCTCCTCTTCCCTTGGCAAAACTTACGGTAAATGCCGTTTAGCCAAGACATTTTTATAACTAAGATTTCTACAACACGTAGCTGAAACTCCTCTTTTTGAGTCCACTTGGCACATTGAGGAAACTTCCAAGGAAAAGGTCATGGAGACACGTTTACCACCCCTATCTGAAAAACGGCTCAGACTCAGGCTTCGCTTCGCGGTTCATAATCTCAGAAACCCCATCTGAAACAGGCATACCTTCATATAGAATTCTGTATACCACATCTGTTATTGGCATTCTTACTTGGTGAACCAGAGACAGATCTCTGGCTGCCCTAACTGTTTGAAAACCTTCCACAGTATATCCTGTTTTTTCAATAAACTCAGTTATAGATTGCCCTCGCCCAACTGCTACACCAGCCTGTCGATTGCGTGACAATTTGCCTGTACTAGTAAGCACTAAATCTCCAAGCCCGGAAAGACCGGAAAAAGTCAGAGGTTCAGCCCCCATGGAAACACCTAACCTGACCATTTCAGCCAAGCCTCGCGAAATTATGGCAGCCCTAGCGTTATCGCCCAATTCCATACCTTCAACCATGCCACAAGCTAACGCGATTACGTTTTTCAGGGCTCCCCCAACTTCAACTCCTACTACATCGTCGTGGCTATACACTCTGAAGTAAGGCGTCATAAACTGCTTTTGAACCGTGAGCCTCGCTGACTCATCTTCTCCCGCTACAACTGTAGCAGCCGGAAGCCGTCCTGCTATTTCCTTGGCAAAGTTGGGCCCCGATAGAACGCAGGTTCTTAGTCTAAGTTCTGGATTAGCTTCAACCCACACCTGAGAAGGTCTTTTCAAAGAGGTATAGTCAAAACCCTTGGTTGCCGAAACCAGAAACGCGTAAGGTGGAATATACATGGCCAAACTGTTGGCTACCGAAGATACTGCCGATGAGGGAATAGCCGATACAACTAACGACGCCTGGGACAAACCTTCGTCAGCGCAACCAGTGATATTCACTGTATCCGGCAGGCAGACGCCTGGCAGTTTAGGTAGCATGCGCGCCTCAGAAAAAAACTCTCTTGTATGGCTGTTTCTCGCCCATAGCGTTACGTCAAAACCGTTATCTGATAGGATAATGGCCAAAGCTCCTGCCCATGCCCCAGATCCTAGGATACACGCCTTTTTGTCCATTTCTCTCAACTCAACTTTTTCTCTCCTTTTCCCCCAACCTGGATTCGGTACCTGTTAGTAGCCTTCTTATGTTGCTTTTATGTCTATACGTAACCACAGCTGCAATAATAAAGACAACCAGCTTTTCAAGGTTGCTTAGGCCTATGGTAAGCGAATAGAAAAAGCCAACCCAAACCGCCAAGAGACTGCCAAGGGAAACATACTTAGTTATACCAACTGTCAGAACAAAAACACAAACGCTTACAGCTACAACCTTGGGAAACGCAACCAATGCTACCCCAGTGGTGGTAGCAATTCCTTTGCCACCTTTGAATCTCAGAAATATGGACCAGTTATGTCCTAAGATAGCAAACACACCTGGGATCAGCGCTCCAAACGAGCCTATGTTAAGGTACCTTAAACCTAGATAAGCAGGTATAATTCCTTTTGTCATGTCCAGAACTAAAACGATGGCACCGTATTTAGCACCTAGCACGCGAGACACATTGGTAGCTCCTATGTTACCGCTGCCGCGAGACATCAGGTCGTGTACACCTGCAAATTTTGCAATTATGACGCCGCACGGAACTGAACCCAAAAAGTACCCCAGAGCACTTATAAGCAGTAGCAAAGTCCAATCGACCGTCATATTAACTCTCCTTTTATCTTCTCGGCCTAAACTCCATGTTGATGGGTACTCCTCGAAATCCAAATCTCTTTCTAATCTCCGCTTCCAAATATGCGATGTATGACTCGGGAATGGCAGACGGATCTTTTACGAAAAATACTATTTTGGGAGGCGCTTGCTCTACTTGAGTGGCATAAAAAATCTTACCCGCCCGGGGAGGAGGATAAAAATCCATTATTTCAGCCAGCGCTTGATTAAGAACTGAGGTTTCGATGCGTTTGTGATACTCTTCATAAGTCCATAAAATTTCTGGCAATATCATATTCATCCCCTTGCCCGTAAGGCATGAGATGAAGAAAACGTTTGAATACGCGATGGGTCTGCATTCGTAAAGAACTAGATTCTCGTATTCTTCTTGGCTCATGTCATTCCACAATCCTAAATCCACCTTGTTCACCAGCAGGATTGAAGCCTTTCCATTACGCCTTATATACCCTGCAATCCTCCGCTCTTGGGCACTAGGACGATCAGTACCATCTATAAGCAATAGTACAACATCCGAACGCTTAATAGATCTCAAAGCTCGCCCTACCGCTAATTCTTCAAGCTTCTCATCTATTCTGGCTGGCCTCCGCAGACCGGCAGTGTCCACCAACACAATCTCTTTACCTTGGTAGTTAAACCTCACGTCTACAGAGTCCACAGTTGTACCTGGTACCGGTGACACCGTCATCCTTTCCTGGCCCAAAATCTGATTGACAAGGGATGACTTTCCCACATTGGGCTTTCCAACAATAGCCACCTTTATACCCTCAAACTCCCCCTCGACAGATTCTTCCTCTTCCGTTTCAGAAGTTCTGACCAGTTCATGCCCTTCCTCCACGATTCTATCTAACAGATCGCCAATTCCTAACCCATGAATAGCAGATATGGGGAATACATCGGGAAATCCAAGGGAGTAAAACTCTAACGCTGCTTGGTCTTGACCAGGCGAATCGCACTTGTTGGCAGCAACCAAAACAGGTTTTTGAGTCTTCCTAAGTATTTGGGCAACTTCTAAGTCTTGAGGCGTAATCCCGGCCCGAGCATCAACTACAAAAACCAGCACATCTGCTTCGTCCATTGCTTGTTCCACCTGAGCGGCAATGGCTTTAACTAGTTCGTCAGATGACTGAGGATCGAGCCCTCCTGTATCTATCAAAGTAAACTCTTGCCCTTGCCATTCGCACTCAGCGTAAAGCCTGTCTCTTGTGACTCCGCTTTGCTTATGAACTATAGACGAACTGCTTCTCGCTATTCTGTTAAAAAGGGCAGACTTACCCACATTTGGCCTGCCAACAATTGCCACAGAAAAGGCCATCAGGCTACTCTCCTTCAAAAGGATACTGACTCTAGCAAACTATCAGGACTAGGATCCACAATGCGTACAGGAAGGGCCACTATTTCCCGTAGGTCATCTACAGTCAGATCATCCAAAAACTTGCCTTCGAACACAGCGAAAGAAGGTATCAAAACCCCTTCGTACTCATGATTTCGAGTTTTACAATCTAATATCGCACAGGAAATATCTATACCAGTAAGCAAACCTGCACAGGTAACTGTATCTCCAAAAAAGTGGTTCTCAACCTCGAGTACCGAGATCTGCCGCTCAAGGCCGAGGCATCTAACCGCTGATACAATCTCAGGGTACGCCATGACACCTGTCACTGCAAGCACTTTAGGCCTTTCTCTATCTCTTCTCCCAACAACCTCGTTGCCTCTCAACTCCTGCACCCTAAGCCTAAAATCGGCTACCATCCCTATGCCGTTTTCGAACTGGGGGAAGTCATCGTAGAAATCATGCTCTGGAAATTCTACACCCGCTACAAAATAAAGTTCGTCAGCTGCGTAAACCCAATGAACTCCCCGTTTCTTGTAGACCTTTTTTCCATAATTTTCGATCATGGAGATGGTGTCTTGAGCCCATTGAGGGTCTACTTTTGGAGAAGGTAACATCAACCTATGCTTGGTGTAAACTGCAGGCACGATTCCCACAGAAAGGATAGAATCACCCAAAGACTCTAGGTCGTCCAAAGTAGATAGTAACTGATCTCCGTCATTTATCCCTCTCAGCAACACAATCTGAATGTGGGTTGAAATACCTATATCCTTCAACCGCTTGAGGTCTTCTAGACCTGTAGAAGCTTTAGGATTCCCCATAAGAATGGCTCTAGTTTCAGGGTCTGAAGTGTGAAGGGATACTCTAAGTGGAGACAACTTTTGCTCATTTAGGCGATGCCAATCTTCTTCCTCGAGGTTTGTAAGAGATATGAAGTTACCAAACAGAAACGAAAGCCTGTAATCGTCATCTCGCAAGTAGAGACTCTTGCGCATACCTGAGGGAAGCTGGGATATGAAGCAGAAGGAACAGTTGTTCACACACGTTCTTATCCCGTCGAAAATCGGATCCTCAAAAACTATCCCTATGGAATCATCAGGTTCCTTTTCTATTTCAAGAATCATTCTTTTAAGATCCGTGTTCAGTAGCTCAAGAGTTATATTATCCTCGGCGCTATAAAACCTAAAATCAATCTCATCTCTGAGCGTGCGACCATTCACTGATAGAATTCTATCACCAGGACGAATTCCTATATATTCACCCAGACTTCCTGGGTAAACCGCCCTTACTAAACCACCAGCATTCGTAGTAGTCAACATGGATAACCCCCACATGCAGATGTGCACTTTCCATAGCAAACTCGCAGGTACACCCATCCTGCGAGTTTACTACTTAGGAATGTCTGGAAAACACTCCCCTTTTTCTGTGGAACATCATAGAAAATGAGTATGCCATTTTATGGACACACTACTTAGGTTCAGCAGTTTCCCCTTCACCGCAAGAATCTTCGCTGGCTTTTGGGTCTTCCCCACATTCTTCAGACGGCTCTACTTGGCCAGTCTGTTCGGAAACAGTTTCTTCTAACCTGTCATCTTCCGTTTCACCTTTTGAATTCGAATCTTCCTCAGGTTTCTCAGTATCTGCTTCCTCTGCTTTCTCCTCTATCGCTTCTTGCACATGTTCTTCTGCACCTTCGTCTACTGGTTCCTCAATTATCTCTTCTTCTATCTCTTCTTCCGGTATTTCCTCTACTGCTTCTTCTACTGCTTCTTCTACCGCCTGGTCCAAAACCTCCTGTTGAGGCTCTTCTTTTGATTCCTCTACCGGTTCCTCTTCGCTCTCTAAGAGAGTCTGATCTGCCTGCTTTATGCTAAGGCTTATTTTTCTTTCGTCAGGTCTGGCTCTCAAAACCCTGACCATGACCTCATCCCCTGAATCAACAACTTCTTCAGGTTTTGCAATATGCTGCTGAGAAATCTCTGATATGTGAACAAGCCCTTCTACACCAGGTTCGATCTGAACAAAAGCGCCAAAGGGTGCAGTTCGCGTTACCTCACCCTTAATCTGCGTACCCACAGGATACTTTTCTTCCACATCATCCCATGGATCGGGAAGAACTTGCTTTCTGCCTAGGGAAATTCTTCCTCGCTCTCTGTCAACCTTTAGAACCTTTACTTCTATCTCTTCTCCTTCCCGAACTACCTCAGACGGATGATTAACTCTTCCCCATGACAGCTCGGATATGTGCAAAAGACCGTCCACTCCGCCCAAATCAACGAATACCCCAAAGTCTGTTATGCCTTTGACTATACCCGTCCTAACTTGCCCTTCAGCGATGGTTTCCCATGTTTCCTTGCACAGTCTCTCATGCTCTTCTTCAAGAACAACTCTTTGAGATAAGATTACTCGATTCTTTGACCTGTCTAATTCAAGAACTTTTAGCCTAAGAGTTTGGCCCACATATTTTGAAAGGTCATTTACATAGCCTCGTTCAACTTGCGATGCAGGAACGAAAGCTCTGACTCCTACATCAACCACTAGCCCACCTTTCACTTCCTGAACGACTGGGGCCTCAATAATGCTTTGTTCACTGTAAGCCTGTTCAAGCTCTTTCCACGCCGATTCCTCATCAGCTCTTCTCTTAGAGAGTCGTAGGCTACCGTCGACCGAATCTACGCTCAGAACATAGACCATGATCTCATCTCCTGGAGAGATGTCGATGTCCCCTATCCCGTCACGACGTTCGAGTTCTTGTGCGGAGATAATCCCTTCTGATTTGTACCCGACATCAACCAAAGCTCCGTTCTCATCTACGGACATCACTTTCCCTTTAACGATGTCACCTTCTCGCAAGGTCTTAAAAGTCTCATCGTACAGTTCTACTTCGCTTCTTTCATCAAGTACATCCCCAGTTGTTTCCTCTTCAGATCCTTTCTCCTCGTCTGTTACAGAAACATCACCTTGCGGAGTTTCAGGGGAAATCTCAGGAGCTACTGTCTCTGATTGCTCGGCATCACTCTTTTCTTGTCCATGTTCCTCTTGTAGTTCCTCCGGCTTTAATTCCAAGTTGGTCTTTTCAATTTCTTCCACCTTGCCTACAACCTCCTTTATTACCCAGTCGGGAGTAGACGCGCCAGCCGTTACGCCTACGACGTGTTTACCCTCAAACCACGAGGGCCGCACATCCTCTACCGACTCTACTAAATAACATTCTACACCAAAATCCTGCACTATTCTAACAAGCTGACCCGTATTGGCACTTTCTTTTCCTCCAATTACGAGGACAAGGTCGCATTCCCGTGCCAATTCCATGGTAGATCGCTGTCTTTCTTGGGTAGCTGTGCAAATAGTATTCGAAATATTTGTATTTATACCCTTCTGCGAAAGGGCGTCTACCAGCTGTTCAAGTTCATACACTCGGGATGTAGTTTGAGCTATAACCTCAAACGTATCCCCCATTTTCGCAAAATGTATCTTATCTATATCTGATACATTTCCAATGCAAATCCCACACTCACCTGCGTAGGACATCAAAGCTTCGACTTCGGGATGATTTTTGTCCCCGAACACAATTATATTTTTCCCTGCATTAGCAAACTCCGCCGCTTTTTCCTGGGCTTTTCTCACAAATGGGCATGTGGCATCAACGATCCTGTGTACTTCTGGAGAAATCTTAGCCCACTCGTCTGCCCTTGTCCCGTGAGTCCTCAAAATCAACGTTCCACTGGTTACTTCGCTTAGATCCGTTGCTATCCTAACTCCTCTTTCGCAAAGATCGTTTATAACCACAGGATTATGAATTATAGGTCCCAACGTCCATATGGGATAAGGCCCGTCTTCCAAGGCCTTTTCTATCATTTCTATTGCCCTTCTTACCCCGAAGCAAAATCCCATATGCTCAGCTAGTCTAATCTCCATCATACAGCCTCATCCAGATCCAAACCATTCCACAACCCGACTATCGCACCCATGATCTGCTCTGAACCTTGTTTCAAATCAGAGGATAATTTACCAGTGTTACAATCTAGATAAAAAGGTTCGCCGCACGCGACACGAATTTTGTTTCTGAAACTGTAAGTGCCCTTGATTGCTACGGGAATTACTGGAACTTGCGCCTTAATGGCAAATAGTGCAGCACCCGCATGGGCCTGGCTAATCTCAGGACTCTTTCTTCTCGTTCCTTCGGGAAACATACCCAAAATATTCCCCTCTTCCAAAACCGCTAGCCCCTTTCTCACTGTACCTATATCTACTTTTTCCCGATTTACAGGAAAAGCATGTAGGTTTCGCAGCACCCACGCAAATAATTTGTTTTCAAATAATTCCCGCTTCGCCATAAAGTAAATCGGCCTAGGAGCCAAGCAACCCAGCACGCACGGATCCCACCAGGACATATGATTGCAACAAAGAACAGCAGGTCCGCTCTGGGGAAAGTTTTCGAAGCCCTGACTTTCTATGTCAAACAGCACCTTCAAAACGACGTTAACTACCCATCTCACAATCATGTAGAACACTTTTGCTTCTCCTCACATAGCTCGATTATGTGATCACACACTTCTTCGATGCTCATATTGGTGCTGTCGATCAAAACAGCATCTTCCACCTTTACAAGTTTGCCCCATTCTCTTTCTAGGTCTTTCGCATCTCGTTCTACCAGGTCCTTCAAAACTTTTTCGAAGGGAACGTCAGCGCCTTTCGCAATCAGATCCCGCCACCTGCGCCTGGCCCTTTCATGGACATCCGCTGTTAGAAACACCTTAACCTCTGCATCTGGCATCACCACGCTAGTAATATCTCTACCCTCCATGACTACTCCGCCTCGCTCAGCAATCTGTCTCTGCAGAGAAACAAGGACTTTTCTAACCGGCGTGGCCATAGAAAGTATTCCAACTGCCCTGTCCGTTTCAGGTTCTCTAAGTCTGTGTGTGATTTCTTCCCCGTCGATCCACACTCGAAACACGCCATCATCGTCAAATCCATAGATCTCAACCTCAGATGCCAACTCCCCCAGAGACGTGAAATCGTCCAAAGGAATTCCACGGTCTATGGCCAATACTGCCAACGCACGATACATTGCACCTGTATCAACGTAGGTATAACCGAGACAATTAGCCACCCTTCTTGCTACCGTGCTCTTGCCGGCTCCTGCAGGGCCATCTATGGCTATGTTCAATTTTCTGCACTGCTGTGGATCCTCTCTACGTACCTGATCCCATGCCATTTAACTGAACACCTTCCGATTCATGATTATATCAATATTTTCTGACTTATGCTGAATACTAAAATCGGTTCTTCATAGGGGTTCCCTGTAAAACACCCCTAGTTTAGCATGATGAAATCTGAATTAACAGTCCAGTTGGGATATAATTACGCTAACAGAAACAAAATGTCCTTTTTGATCAAAGGGGGTTCATCTGTATGAAACTCATAGATATAAACAGCGATGTAGGCGAGGGCTTTGGAATATGGAGTCTAGGTGACGACGAAGAGGTTCTTGAATATGTCACTTCTGCTAACATCGCATGCGGGTTACACGCTGGGGATCCTCTCATAATGGACCACACTATTGAAAAATGCACAGAAAAATCAGTTTCTATAGGCGCTCACCCTGGTTTACCCGACATTCAGGGGTTCGGGCGTAGGAACATGGATATGTCACCTAAGGAAATTGAATCGTACGTACTTTACCAAATAGGAGCTCTAGAAGCCTTTGCGAACTGGAGAAAAGTAAAGGTCACCCACGTTAAACCTCACGGAGCGCTCTATAATCGAGCTGCTGTAGATTGGGATACTGCAATGGCAGTAGCCCACGCGGTGCAAAAAGGCGGGCAGGATTTGATATTAGTCGGTCTAGCAGGGTCTCTGATGCTAGACGCTGCCGATAAGATTGGGATACCCAAGGCAAGCGAGGGGTTTGCAGACAGGGCATATAATCCTGACGGTACATTAGCACCAAGAACCTCGTTTGGAGCAGTTATACATGACCCTGATCAAATAGCTCAACGAGCGGTTC
>DGFF01000074.1:0-1595 GCA_002391545.1 Candidatus Fermentithermobacillaceae bacterium UBA3907
GGCAAATCTCAGGAAGAGATCGTACGGGAAATTCTGGAAACCGTTCCTGTGCCTGTTGGTCAGACTGGGGAGTCTACAACGTGAGCAGTAAGATAATGGGTGCAGTAGGGCTGATAATGCTCATCATCGGGGCCATAGCTAAGGTTGGGTATGCTTCTATAGGTGGAGCATATCTGGCTGCAGCGGGCATTTTAGGGTGGTGGTATTCTCATGCTTGTCTGAAACATATCTATTACACTCGCAGTTTCGAGAGGACAAGGGCGTTTTTAGGAGATTCTGTCGATTTGAAAATTGTGGTTGAGAACCGGAAACCTTTGCCTGTAATATCCATTTCTTGTCTCGACGAAGTGCCCGACAAAGGCAGAATCGGTTCCACAAAATTAGAGGCCCATTATAAACCCGGTCGCGCTGTGTTGAAAAACAAAATGTACATAGGTAGCTTCCAGCGGGTCGAAAGACAGTTCCAGATAGATTGCCTGTCCAGGGGAGTGTTTAGGTTTGGCCCCGTATCCTTAAGGTGCATAGATCCCATGGGAATCGAGGAGACAAGGATAACTTTGGACGGTGTGGACACCCTCGTGGTGTACCCGAGACTACAATCAGTTAACGGGTTGCCAATTCCCCGCAGAGACCCTTCTGGTGGAGTACCCGACAGAGGTTGGATAAACCCGGATCCGACTCAGGTAGTTGGTGTTAAACCGTACTATAATGGAGTGCCTTTGAATCAGATAGCCTGGAAACAGACAGCAAAGTCAGGTTCTTTGAAGGCAAAAATGATAATGCCTGGTTTTCACTCCCAAGTCATGGTTTGCATGAGCGTAAGTGGTGGCGAACATGTGTGGGATGGCATAGATAAGGATAGCCTCGAGTCCGTTGTTTCCATAAGCGCGTCAGTATGCAATAGCCTTCTAAATCGAGGAATTCCGTTTGGTTTTGCTTCCAACGTTCCCGGAAAGCAAAGACAACGCCACCTTCTTATACCGCCGGGTCTTTCTATGGCCCATCTCAGGGGTATTTTAGATCATTTGGCCAATATTTTTGTCCCTTGGGGAAGATTTAGTGAAACTTTGGCGCAAGTATCTAGGAATATGCCGGAAAGCACCGAAATAATAGCAGTTATGCCCAACCCGTCTTTAGAGGATTGGATTTTTCTAAAGACTCTTCAGTCGCAGGGATATGCCGTATCTGCTGTGGTCTTGGGCTTAGAGGAAGAGCACAAAGAGTTTTGTGACCAAGTTCCTGTATACAGACCGCAGGAAGCAGTCGATTGGTTGGAGGGGGAGGTGATAAAGCTTGAGAGACTGGTTTCAGATCGTGCTCTTATCTGTGTGTGAAACCTTTTTATGGGGATCTGTGACTTTCGCCTTGAGCGTCCGCCTAGGTTTTTCATTATCCTCGGGGTATGCATTTGGAACGGTTTTTATCGCCCATCTGCTGGGCCAATTGATTGCTTTGGCGACAACACGTAAGAAGAAAAATGAGGGAATGTGGCATGATTCCCAAAACTCTGGACATGAACGGGAAGAATCTCTTGGGAGAGGAAGAGATGCGGCAGAGGCTGGAGCGCCAGACCATGCAAAAAACCGGATGCTTTT
>DGFF01000074.1:1766-6043 GCA_002391545.1 Candidatus Fermentithermobacillaceae bacterium UBA3907
CAGTATACGATGTATCGTGGTTATACATGGAAATAGCCATATCGGTACTGGCTTCCGCTTTGGGGATCAATTCGGTTACAAAACATCTTGATGCTGCAAAGGCTACTCGGAAAATGGTTTTCGGAGCCATGGTCTTTTTTGTAATGGGTGTTTTCCAAACTGTGCCGCAAACTATGATCCTACGCGGTACCATATGCTATCTCCCTTTGTCATCTGTGTTGATAGTAAGACAACGGGGATTTGAGGTTGGTCCAGGAGACATAGGAACTAAACAGCAACGGCAGTGGAATCGGCAATGGAACACAAGTTCTCTAATAGTAGTATGTGTAGCTGGGTTTATGGCGGTAGTCCTTTTTGTGGTTCTTACAGGAGGCAAAGAACTCTTGAGGGATATGTACCAGCTAATTCAACCCATTCTTGAGAAGGGATTTGACCTTATACTTTTGCCTATAGCATACCTTTTCGGTTGGATAAGCGACCTTTTGAGTGGACTTATTGACCCTGATAACGTAGAGTTCGCTTTCGAATTTCAACCGTTCCGTGACGAAACCAAAGAAATGCAAGAGCAGAATGAAGTAATCGCAGTTCTGCCTCAATGGGTAAAACTGCTAGTTATCGGTTTGGCGATAGTTGCCGTTTTAGTTCTTCTGTGGCGGCTGATATCTAAAACTGTAGAAAAACCTGAAGGCGAACCTCTTGCAGAGTCTAGGATTAGCGTGGCGTCTACCGAAGTTGTAAAGGAATGGTTAGATAGTACCCTTTTAGAGGGCAAACAGAAACTGGCAATGAGGTTTAGGCAAATTGGCAAGTTTCTTTCAGCTTCAGAACCCAAGACCATCGAAGATTTATATCTGGCTACCATCGATTTTACCTCAAAGAAGCTTATTCCAAAAGATCCTAGCCTGACGCCATTTGAGTATCTAGAAGTTATAGAAGACAGTACTGATTCACCCCAGATTACAGATCTAATACGCACAATATCCCTGATCTTTTCGGAATGTTATTATTCCGGTGCCCGACCAAGCCCCACGCAATGGACAACTGCCCTAAGCGCATATCGTGATCTAACGCGAGCCTGAAGCAAAAGCGAAGCAACGGAAGCAAAATGAGGCAAAAGCGAAGCAAAGGGGACGGGGGTTTTTGCTTCAGTCAAACAGGAAGCAACGGGGAGGAAGCGACGGGGACGGGGGTTTTTGCTTCAATCAAACAGGAAGCAACGGGGACGAAGCGACGGGGACGGGGGTTTTTGCTTCAGCCAACGATTATACATAGATTACCAAAGGCCACAGGGCAAAAAGTCGTTTGCCTCATTCAAACAGACCGCGACTGCTTATGAGCACTTATCACCTGTTTAGATGCGGATCTATCTCTGTTGGCTGCAGAGAACTTGCTTGCTTCCATCGCTTCAAAATCCTTCAAACTCTGTGACACTTAAGATGTATTCAATGCTCAAGGTGCACATTTGTCCGGCTCTTCTCCCTACACCAAAGGGCTGAGTCAGCGACACAGGAGCACACATGGCTCATCCTGCATTTTTCAAAGTTGCACACCCTCTCTTCCGTTTTTATACACCCTGCATCTTGGAGTTTCTTTGACGGCAGCTATAGCCGCAGTTACTCTTACTTGGCAGGACCCCCATTTTCCCCAACGCTATCAACAGAATTTGAGTCTGAGCAATAGGTATAGTTGCAGAGAGATCTCGAACCCCTGCAAGTTATCACGGTGCAAATCATCTTAATTGGCCCGCAATTCTCTTAACAGATCAGTCTAGCGTAAGCCAATTTCAAATCCATCGGTCGAGCGCTATAGCGGAATGCATACTAACCGGATATTGTTTCTTGGTCTATGCAGCGGAACGAGACAGACCTTGCATTCTTGCAGCACGGGCTCAAAACGGATGGCTCAAAACGGCTGAGCTGAAAGATTGTGGTTTCCACAGCGCTCTACACTGTGGGAAATGTCGGGTTTGACATGGTTTGGACCTCTAAGTGAAAACCTCATTAAACCTTGTTAAATCATTACGCATGTTCGTAGGATGATAGGCATTAGAGGATAGTAGTGAGTGGATGAAGAAATCACTGTCAGGATCTTTGTCAAGATCTTGCGAAATAAAAATAAATGAGGAAGTAGATCTAATCGAAAGGTGATGAAAATGGAGGGCAGAATGGAGAGGACAATGAATAACAGAGAGGAACTTAGAAGAATGGCTTTGGAAGCCATTGATGCGGCAAGGGATGATCTGTTGACTCTTTCCCACGATATATTCGAATACTCGGAACTTGCCTTTGAGGAAGTTCGTTCAGCCGAAAGGCTTAGGAACTTCCTTTCGGACCTAGGCTTTCGAGTGAAAGATGTGGATGGTCTTCCCACAGGTTTTGTGGCCGAAATTGGTAGCGGCTCACCTGTGATCGCTTTTATGGCTGAGTACGATGCTCTTCCCGAGATAGGTCACGCATGTGGCCACAATATTATTGCGGCTGCTGCTGTAGGGGCCGGTTTGGGGATCAGTTCAGTCATGGATAAATGCCAGGGGACTATCAGGGTAATTGGCTGTCCAGCTGAAGAAAGCGGCGGCGGAAAAGTTATTATGGTCGATAAAGGTGTTTTTGATGATGTTGATGTTGCTATGATAGTGCATCCTGCTGGGGCGTATATGGCTGACGATTGCTCCTATGCAGTTCGCACATTTCGCGTAGAATTCATCGGTAAGGCAGCACATGCGGCGTCAGGCCCTCAATATGGCATAAACGCTTTATCTGCAGCAGTGGAATTTTTGGTCAGCATTAACGCATTTCGAGAGCATATGACCGATGATGGACGTATCCACGCCATTATCACAGATGGAGGCAGCGCTGTTAACGTTATTCCTGAACGCGCTGCACTTAGAGTTTCTGTTAGGGGCACTACTTCAGAATACATGGACGCACTTGCCGAGCAAGTTGAGCGAAGAGTGAAAGGTGCGTCTATATCTACGGGATGTAAGTATTTCATCGAAGAGGTAGGGTTAGGGTGCAAAGAAATCAGGGTAAATCCCGAGCTGTCCCGGTTATTTGAAGAGAATTTTAAGGAGTTGGGAATAACTGTGGCGCCTAGGGGTGATTCTAAAGGTTCAACAGATGTAGGGAACGTTAGCCATGTGGTGCCTACAATTCAGGCGTATGTGGGAATTGGAGCAGATGCCACACATACGGTTGAGTTCAGAGAAGCAAGTATTTCACCTCAAGGAGACGAGGCGGTAATAAATGGGGCCAAAGTTATGGCGCTTACGGCAATAGATATTCTCTCGGAACCGGAAGTTTTCAATAAGATACAGGCGAGTTTTGAACGCTAGTTTGGGTTAGTTTGAGGTTATATCGTGCGATGCTCACAATTTAGGTGCAGGGTTAGGAGATGCCGAGCGAGACCTGCATGCCCTCTCGACGAAACTACAGATAGGCATAAGAGGTACATTCGGCATCCCCTAGATGTGCTTGGCTTTACACATGCTTGTTTTCAACTGGTTTCGAACATGATTCTTAACATGATTTTGTACATGGTTGTGTCGGTACCAATCAAATCCTTTCTTTTTGAAAACCCTCTTAAAAGATGCATGGAAGCACGAGAACTGTCCCCAATATCTACCTGGATTTTGTCATTTTGTGAGGCTCTGATCATGTAAACAACTATCACGGATATCACGGATATGACGACAAACATCCAAAAACCGAAAACGTTTCCTGGAACAAGGGTCATCTGGTATTCACGTACTCATTGAGACTGAGTACTGAGAGTCACTAATTGCTTGGCCGACCTGATTTCTCATCTATTTGCTGTCTGCTTGTTGTTTGCTTGCTGTCTGCGTGCGTGCATAATATTTCAGCAATAGTTAAGAATATCCTTCTTGCCTACCCCATGAGATCGTGTAGATTTTCGCCCGACGACAAGTTAAATGCAAGCGCAGTCCCAGGTCTATAGAGTTTTCAGATGTCTAGCAAAGGATTGAAGCTAGTGTACTGAAGATCTTGGGGAACCGAACGATGTTCGCACATTAGAAGTTTGCCATGCTCAGACCTTTTGGGCAGACGCCACGTAGACGCCACTATGATTAAAAACATGGCCGCAACTTTGAACTATGCATAAAATGTGAGTGAAGGACAGATGCTCTTTTAAGCAGGAGGACGATAAGGTTATAGTGAAAAGACCGATGGTGGGTTAGTATAATGGTAAGTTAGCGTAGCGGTATCATAAGTGCAATTATAACGCGATATTAAGCGGCACTAAGAGGTAAACGAAAACGT
>DGFF01000074.1:6361-8337 GCA_002391545.1 Candidatus Fermentithermobacillaceae bacterium UBA3907
AAACGATTCTAGATGAGACTCGAGGAGATACAGGAGGACTGGGGTAAGGAAGCACGAGAACCGTCCCTATGATTCTATGGAGGTGTTCCATGTGGGTCCAGAAACCAGGCTTTGGCTGATGTTGGCAGGACGAGTATTGTTGTCTGGGCTTTTGACGGCGCTTTTGGGATTAGAGAGAGAGATTCGGAATAAGGATGCAGGTTTGAGGACGTACGCCTTGGTAGGGCTTGCTTCAGGTCTCATTATGGTAGTTAGTCAGTATGGTTTTACAGACCTGGTAGGCCCTTATGTGAACGTAGATCCTTCTAGAGTGGCGGCTCAGGTTGTAACAGGTGTGGGATTCTTAGGCGCTGGGCTCATATTCGTTAGAAGAGATGTGGTTAAAGGATTGACTACTGCTGCAGGGTTGTGGTTGTCGTCTGCTATAGGGCTGGCCGCAGGAGCGGGTATGATTTTTATGGCTGTAGTTGCCACAGGTTGTGGGCTCATGATTATGTACGGTCTAGAGCGGATAGAGCGTCAATTGCTTGGGTCTAAAAAAGATACAGTATCGCTGGAAGTTGTTTGTCAGGACAAAGTAGGTGTGCTGGCTCATATTAGCACCATAGTTGCTGAGTGCGGATTCAATATTGATTCAGTGGAGCTTAGGCGCGACGTGGGTGAGGGACTTGTGGCCATCCACTTTGTTTTGGATGATTCGGCGGATATGGCACCGTTATTGAGCAAACTGGCAGAGGAGCCTTTGGTGACGTCAATCCCACCTGTACGAGTTACGAGCGGCAAACGGTCTAGCAGCAAAATAGCAAAAGGGAAAGCAGAAAAACCGAAAGACGCGCAAAAAACTTAATCAGTTGTCACAACGTTTCCAGGTCGGTCAATGGAAGAAGTCGATGGCAGAAAATGAAGTATGAGCAGAAGCAGACTTGTTTCTAACTTACTGATACAGGATGGGTCGGTATATTCTCAAGTGTATTCTTGAACTGGAAGCATGAGAACCGTCCCTATGCTTCTTTAAATTGATGGAGGTTATGATGGAGATATGAGCATGGTTGGAGATACTCGAATTAATGGAACTTCTTTTGGTTGCAGTGCCCCCCTTGGAGTGTTTGATTCAGGAGCCGGTGGTCTTACTGTGGTGAAACAGATTAGGGAGATACTGCCAAATGAGAGCGTGATATATTTTGGCGATACGGCACGAGTGCCTTATGGTCCGAGGCCCCAGGCTCAGGTTCAGGAGTTTTCTTTACAGATCGCCAGGTTCCTACATGAACAGGGAGTCAAGGGGATTGTCATCGCATGCAATACTGCAACAGCTGCGTCTCTGGAGATGCTCCAATCCAGTTTTCCTGGCCCTGTGGTTGGTGTGATCAGACCTGGCGCCCAGGGCGCTTTTACGGCAGCAGGGCCCAATGGCCGAATAGGTCTTATAGGCACTCAAGGCACAGTGGAAAGCGGGGTTTACGACAAAGAACTTGCGGCTCTTGGTTGGGAGCGGCAGTTGGTGAAGCAGGCTTGTCCCGATTTTGTCACTCTTGTGGAAGCCGGGATGGTTGATGATGAGGGTATACAAGAAGCTACTAAGAGGTATATGAAGATTTTTCATGAGTCGCCTGTCGATGTCCTGATTTTAGGCTGCACTCATTTTCCACTGCTTTCAAGTTATATCGAAAAAGAGCTTCCAGGCGTTGTCCTTGTGGATCCTGCGGTTGAGACTGTGTTGGTGATGAAGAAGATGCTCGAAGAGAATGGTCTTAAAGCTGCATCAGATTCGGAAGCAACTTACAAATTTTTCTGTTCCGGTGACCCTTCTTCTTTTGCAAAGAGCGTAAGAATGGTCCTTGGCCCTAACGATTACGTGGTAGAACAGGCAGTTCTTTAGATCCGTCTGCACTGGTAAGCGTTTGACATGGTGTTTGAAACCCGTCACTTCAACTTAAGGGTTTTGAGAGCACCCTTGGAAGCAAATTTGTGGGATA